>CAYXLY010000680.1:0-2049 GCA_964466005.1 uncultured Spirochaetaceae bacterium
CAGCCGGGTATCGGCATGCAGGAAGAGGATCCCCTCTCCTTGCGACCGTCCGCATCGCCCGCGAAGCCGGGGCTCGGGTCCTCGTCGGCGAGCGGGGACGCGCCCGCCAGCTCCGGCTGGGCGGCGAACAGTCGCAAGGAGAGGGGATCCTCTTCCTGCATGCCGATACCCGGCTGGCGCCGGGCTGGTCCGAGCCGGTCCGGCGGGCGCTCGCCGATCCGGCCTGCGCCGGCGGCGCATTCCGCTTCCGGCTGTCGGCGGCGGGGCTGCACGCTCGCCTGATCGAGTGGGGGGTGGCGGCGCGGGTCGCGCTCCTTCGGCTGCCCTATGGCGATCAGGCGATCTTCGTGCGAAGGACGGTCCTGGAGCGGGGGGGCGGGGTGCCGATCGTGCCGATGATGGAGGACCTGGATCTCGTGCGTGCGATCAAGAGAGAGGGCCGACTGGTGATCCTGGATCTGCCTGCCACGACCTCCGCGAGACGCTACGCGACGCGGGGCACGCTGCGCACGATCCTCGAGCACGGCGTCGCGTTGGGAGCCTGGATGCTGGATCTCGATCGCACTCGAATCGCCCGCTGGATCGGTCGATGAGCGCGGGCGCGCCGGTCCTCTCCGCCGAGCAGACGGGAGACACGCCCGTCCGGCACGCGCTGCGACGCCTCTCCGTCTATCTGCGCCGCAACGCGCGCTACTACGCGGGCTGGCTGGTCGTGGTCCTGGGCTACGTGGCCGCCTTCAACCTGCTGCCGCTCGCGGTGGGCTGGGCGATCCAGGGGCTGGTCGACCCGGCGGTCTCCGCCCGGGAGGTGATCGATCGTTGCGGGCTGATCCTGGGGCTCGCCGTGGTGCAGGGCGCGCTCCGCTACTTCTCGAGGCTGCTGGTCTTCAACGCGGCCCGGGAGGTCGAGTACGAGATCCGCAACGACCTCTTCGGCCATCTCCAGAAGCTGCCGCAATCCTTCTACTTCCGCTGGCGGACCGGCGACCTGATGAGCCGCTGCGTGAACGACCTCAATTCGGTGCGCATGCTGCTCGGGCCGGGGCTGCTCTCGGTGGCCCAGAGCCCGATCCTGCTGATCGGGGCCTTCCTGGCGATGGCGAGCCTCAACCTGAAGCTCGCCGTGCTGGTGATGGTGCCCTATCCGCTCTTCATCCTGGTCGCTCGCATGCTCGGGGCGCGTCTCTACGGCCGCAGCCTGGCGGCGCAGCAGTCGCTGGCGGCGGCCTCGAATCTCGTCCAGGAGAGCATCGCGGGCATGGCGGTCGTGAAGGCCTACCGGATGGAGGAGGAGCGCGCCGAGCGCTTCGGCGAGGCGAACGACCACCTGCTCCGGCGGCAGCTCGGGCTGGTGCGTGTGAATGCGGCGATGCCGGCGCTGGTGAGCCTGCTGCCCGCGGCGGGACTCTGTCTCGTCCTGATCGTCGGGCTCGGGGAGATCGAGGCCGGTCGCATGACCGTGGGCAACCTCTTCTCCTTCACGATCTTCATTCGTCAGCTCACCTTCCCGACCTTCATCATGGGCTATGCGATCAGCCTGATGCAGCGCGGGGCGTCGGCCATGGAGCGTATCGACGAGGTCCTCTCGACGGAGCCCTCGATCGCGGATCGCGAAGGGCTGGCGGACGTCGACGCGCTCTCGGGCGAGATCGAGTTCCGGGGTCTCTCCTTCAGCTATGGAGGCGAGGTCCGGGAGCCGGCGCTCGAGGACATCCGTCTGCGGGTGCCCGCCGGCTCCTCGCTGGGCGTGGTGGGGCCGGTGGGCGCCGGCAAGTCGACCCTCGCTTCCATCATTCCGCGACTCTACGAGGTCGAGGATGGCCAGCTCTTCCTCGATGGGATCGACGTGAACCGGATTCCCCTCGAGACCCTCCGGCGCTCGATCTCGATGGTGCCGCAGGACTCCTTCCTCTTCTCCATGTCGCTTCGGGCGAACGTGGCCTACGGCCTGCCGCGGGACGCCTCGGAGGCGGAGATTCGAGCGGCTGCGAGGCGGGCCCAGCTCGTCGACGACGTCGATGAGCTGCCCCAGGGCTTCGACACGCTGGT
>CAYXLY010000681.1:0-2048 GCA_964466005.1 uncultured Spirochaetaceae bacterium
GGGCGTGCGCCAGCTCGAGCGTTGGGGGTTCGAGATGATCGACTGCCAGGTCGAGACGGCGCATCTGACGCGCTTCGGCGCCGTCCTCTGGCCCCGTGAACGCTTCCTTCAGGCCCTCGACCGGGCCCTCGATGGCGAGACGCGCCGCGGACGCTGGCGCTTCGATCCCGAGTCCGAGTCCGAGTCCGAGCCCGACCCCGCGACCGAGCCCGAGCCGACTCGCTAGAAGTCGAGGGGCAGCTCGAGATGATCGCGGTAGATGCGGTCGCGATGCGCGAGCAGGGCCGGATCGAGGGCCGCCTCGATCTCGGGCGTGAGGCTCCCGTATTGAGCGCGCAGCGAGTCGGGCATCGGACACAGCTCCGGAGGCAGGGGACGGAGCATGGCGGCGAAGGTCGACCAGTAGAGATCGACGGCGCTCAGCGCGTCTCCGACCAGGTGGTCGCGGCCTGCGGCCTGCTGCGCAGCGAGCTGCTCCGAGAAGAGCCGGAGGATCGAGACGACTCGCGTGTCGGCCGCGGCGAGCCGGGCCTCGCTGTAGCCATAGCGCCGGGCAAGGCGCCTCCCGATCGCGAGGACGGGATTCGGATCGTCCGGAGGCAGCTGCATCAGGGGCGCGAGCAGCTGCAGTCGTCGGCTCCAGCCGAGGCCGTCCTCGCCGCAGAGCTCGAAGCAGAGACCGAGGGCGAGCGCGCGTTCATGCGGGTCGGCGGGGAGCAGCGCCGGCTCGGGCTGCATGCGCTCGGCGAGCAGCAGGATCTCCGCCCAGCCGGTGCGGGCGGGCTCGTCGTCGAGGATCGCCTGCGGTGCGTTCGCGTGGCCCGTCCACTCGAGCAGGGCCTCGTTCGGCTGTCCCCCCTCCTGCCGGACCCGCGCATAGGGGATCTTCTTCACGTGGAAGATCGACTTGGCGGCCTCGCCCCAGGGTCCGGGCACTCCGGCCGTCAGGACGAGACGGAGTCCGGGCAGATCGCGGGCGTCCTTCGGGTCGAGATAGATGCTCATGACGGGCCTCCTGTCGATCGGTCGGGTGAGCTTCCGTCCGATCGGGGCGGCTGGCAAGGGCCTTCGACGCGTGCCTCGAGGCCTCGGTCTCTTCTCGCGCGGTCCTCGCGGTCCGGCGGCTCTTCCGATCTCGCGCCTCCCGTGCCTCTCCGCGCGAGAGTCTCCAGGAGGCGCGGCGTTCGAAGCGGCGTCCCGCTCAGTGGAGGACGCGGCGCCTCGCTCAGCGGCTCAGTGGAGAGTCGTGCCGCGGCGCTCGTTCGAGAGCTCGCCCTCGGCGATCAGATCGCTCGGATCGCAATCGAGTCCGTCGGCGAGAAGCCAGAGCGTCTCGTAGGGGATCCGCTCGCCGCGCTCCTCGATCGCCTCGATCTGGCTCGGAGTGAGCGTCCGACGCAGCCCGCTCGCCTGCAGAGAGGCGGCCTCGATCTCGCGCACGAGATCGCGCAGCGACCAGCCGTGGTCGTGGCGCCGGCGACGGACGGCCAGCCCGTCGGGGCGCACGAGGCGCTGGGCGTCGAGATCGGACGATGAGGGGGGCGACACGGAGTTCTCCTGGGGGCTCTGCGCGTTAGACTAGCGCCATGTCGATCGAGAGCGATCTGGAGATCTTCGAGCGGGCCGTGGCGTCGGGGGGGCGACTGCTTCGAGTCGAGGCGGACCGGCTGGGCCCCCGCCCCGAGCATCTCGTCCTGACCTTCGACATCGGTCGGATCGGGATCCGCACACGGGATGGCGCGCTCGCGGTGGAGCATTACGCGGAGCGGGCGGAGCTGCCGGAGGGACTGCTCTCGCTCGCCGAGGAAGAGCCCTGGTGGCGGCTGCTCGGTCATCCGCTGACGGCGGTCTGGCCGGGCGAGGCCCGCGAGGGCGCCGGTGCGGTCGGGCTCACGAGCGCCTCGCTCCTGAAGCTGCGCTTCCGGCAGGAGAGCGAGAATCCGCGCGTGGTCGTCCTGGAGGCCGGCGACGGCAGCCTGGCGGTTTCGCTCGAGAAGTGATCGGAGGATCGATGCCCGAGGAGATTCGCGACGAGACGCTGGACCTCG
>CAYXLY010000682.1:0-2047 GCA_964466005.1 uncultured Spirochaetaceae bacterium
CTCGCACTGGCCGCGATCGGCGACCCCCTCGACGATCCGGTCCGCCCAGCCCTGGATCTGGTCCTGGAGTCGGCCGACCATGCGCGGCGTGAAGCCGCGGTTCACGAGTCGCCGCAGTCGGGCATGCACGAAGCCATCGGCCGAGATCAGGGAGGTGCCCTGGCGCTCCGCCGGGAAGCGTTGGACGGAGGGGCCGGCGACCGAAGAGAAGGTCTCGAGGTCCTTGCTCATCCAGCGGGCAGGCTCCATCCGGGTCGTCACCCAGAAGGGGTGTCCGACCTGCGCCTCGACTCCGGGCGTCGATTCGTGAAGGAAGATCGGCGCCTCCTCGCGCAGACCTGCGAAGAGGGCATGGGGAAAGCCGCTCCGATAGAGGGAGCGGTCGGAGAGGTCGACCTGGCTCGTGTCCATGAGCCGACCATCGGTCAGCCGGGACGAGGCTGCAAGCCCTCTCGCTCGGGCCTTCGGGAGCGCTCCGCGTGCGTCTTCAGTCGCGAAGGGCCTGGCCCCGGCAGGCGAGGAGACGGGGAAGCGTCTCGAAGCGCGAGGGCCAGCGATAGCCCTCCGGGCCGCGGTCGAGCGTGCCGACGCCGACGATCGCTCGCGACTCGATCGGGCCGTAGACGTGCGGAAAGACGGTCGAGGTCGAGAGGTGATCGCGACCGCCACCCGCGATCGGGGCGGGCGCCTCGTAGCGGACCTCGGCGCTCAGCCGGGACGGATCGATCTCGAGGAGCAGCACCCGATCGCGGGTCTCACCGAAATAGTCGTCGGCCACCGAGAGGACCGAGACCGCGAGAGCGCAGTGCACGAACCCGTCGCGCTCGAGGTCCAGCGCGTGGAAGAAGTCGCCCCGGATTCTCGAGAGCAGGCCGCGCTCCTCGACGAGGTGAAAGATGGATTCACTCTTCGTGCTCGTGCTCGTGCTCGTGCTCGGCTCCGGGCGGCGCGGGGGATCCTTCGGCATCTCTACTCGGCGTCTCGATTCCGCATCTCTGCGCAGCCTGATCCCGCCCGGAGCCGCGCCCGCGCCGCCCGCAGCGACGAGCCCGAAACCGGAAATTAGAAGAGGAACCCGATCCCGACAGTGTAGACGAACTGTCCATCTTCGGCGTTGTCGGCTGCGTTGTCTTCGTCCTCGAAGAAGATCTGGTACTCCGCCATGCCGAGGAGGAAGGTGTTCTCGAGGGCGAAGACCTTGAGGCCGAGCTCCGGAGCGAAGGTCCCCGTCTCGTCGATCCCGTCGTTTCCGTAGCGGATTCCGATGTTGGCTCCGACGAAGGGCTGGACCCGGTCGAAGTCGAGATGGTACTCGGCGAAGACCCGCGTCGTAGCGGCGAAGGTCGCGTCCGACTGATCCGAGTCGAAGAAGGTCATGTTGTGTCGGGCGCCGGTCTCGAATCCGTCGGTGAGGAAATAGCCCAGCGATCCGGCGAGACTGAAGGCTCCGCCATCGAACTCCTCCTCGTTCGAGCCGCTTCCACTCAGCGTGAACTCCAGCGAGCCGGCCTCGGGCCCGTAGCCTTCGTATTCGTCTCCGTACCGGTCCGGGTTCGCGGAGGCGCTCGCGGCAGCCGCCAGCACCCCGCCCAGGACGATCATCCCGAGGATCGGGGTCCGCATCCGTGTCGTGAAGTCCATTCGCATCATCGCTGTCTCCTTGTCTCGCGAGTCGTTCGAGCGCTCGTCTTCGATCCCCCCTGGCTGAAGCAATCGATGTGCCACGAATCGCTCAGAATGGCGAATGGGTGCGCACGTCGATCTGCGAGGTCCGGCGCCTCGGCTCCGTTCGCGGGATTCGAGGCCGAGAGTCACGCGTCTCCTCGCGCCCTCGCTCTCGTTCGAGTGCGTCCGTGGAGCGGATTCCTGGACGGAGAGGCGACGCCTCGGGCGGGTGACACCTCGGGCGAGGGGGGCGAGGAGGCAGTTTCTACAGACTCGCCGCGAGCGCCTCTGGCCGCTGGGCCGCTGGGCCGTTGGGCCATTGGGCCGTTGGGCCATTGGGCCGCTGGCGGACGGGGTGTCTGAGAAGAAGAGGCTGCCCGAC
>CAYXLY010000683.1:0-2046 GCA_964466005.1 uncultured Spirochaetaceae bacterium
GTCCTTCGATCCGACCTACTACAATCTGACGCCCCAAGAGGTCTCGCAGCTCGATTTCGGCGATTATTTCGTCCAGATGCGTCAGCGCATGTCACGCGTGCGCAGCTTTCGCCTGCCGGACGGGCTGGTGAGCTGGTCGCGGGCCTTCTCGCTCCTCTACGGGCTGGCGGTCGAGCTGGCGCCGGGCATGCGTCCGCTCGACGTCGTGGGGCCCTACGTGCTGGGCTTCTTGCAGGGCGAGCCGAAGCCGGTGCCGAAGCCTCGGGAGGGCGCGTCGGAGGAAGACCCCTCGGAGAAGGCTCCGAGCGCATCGACGGGATAGCCGTGTTAGCCTGACCCTCGCTCGGATCGGGTGGAGCGGGGCCGGCGGGCGATCGGACTCGCCGCCCAGCCGGCACGGGCGGGGCCGATCCGGTCGGTCCGACACCGACACGCGGGGGAGAAGCATGGCGATCAGCGCGGACGAGTTTCGCCGGGTGATGGGATCCTGGCCGAGTGGGGTCACGATCATCACGGCGCGGTCGGGCGACGAGATCCACGGGATGACCGTGTCGGACTTCAGTGGGGTCTCGCTCGATCCGCCGCTGGTCCTGGTCTGTGCGGCGAAGACCTCGGTCACGACCGGACTGATCGAGCGCGGAGGCTGCTTCGGCGTGAACATCCTGCGTCGGGAGCAGTCGGCCCTCTCGAACAAGTTCGCCTCGAAGAAGGACGAGTTCAAGCGTTTCGAGGGGGTCGAGACCTTCGTCGAGAAGACCGGGGCTCCATTGCTGGCGGAGGCCCTCGCGAGCCTCGATTGTCGACTGGCCGCGGTGCACGAGGCGGGAGACCACCTCCTCTGCGTAGGAGAGGTCGAGACCATCCGGGTGGCCGAGGGCGAGCCGCTCCTCTACTTCCGAGGCGCCTACGGAAGCTTCGAGCCCGGCGACGCTTGACGCTCGGAGGATCCGGAGGCCCTCGCAAGACGACCAGGTCGGTCCTTCTCCCCAAGGGAGCCCGCCGGGTCGACTTCTTCTTGCGGAATCCTCCGGGTTCCCGGAAGATTCCCCCTCGACCAGGCGAGGTGAGGTCGCCCCATCGTCAGGTCCAGAGCGCATCGAGCTTCTACCAGGGTGGGGTCGGCCGCCCGGCCAGGATGGGCTCGGAGCGGGGCGCGTCGGAGAGGTGGGGTCCGGCCGGATCGAGGCGGTCGATGGGACGGGGGCGAGTGCGGATGGCCCGGATCTTGCTGTCTTGCAAAGTAGGCCAAGTAGGCCAGGCAGGCCCAATAGGTCGAATAGACCGAGCGGGCTGAGTGCCGAGCACCTGGATCGCTCGATTCAGGAGCGGGTCGGGGGCGACGAAGAGTCCCAGCAGGCGCGGTCGAGGCGAGGGGAGGATCGGGAGGCGGCATGAGTACGCTGATGCGATGGCTGACGTCACCCGCCTATCAGATGGCGGCCATGACGAGTGACACGGTCTCCGTGCTTCGACGGGAGTCCCGCTATCGCGACGTGCCGGCTGTCGAGCCGAAGATCGGTCTGATCGGGGAGGCCATCCTCGACGGGACCTTCTCTCTGATGGTGAATCTCCTCGTCGGCGTCCCCGAGGCGCAGGTGGTCCGCCGGGGACACCAGGAGATGCTGGCCATGCGCGACTTCCTGGAGCGCAATGGCTGGCTCCAGGATCCGGCGGGATATCATCGGGAGCCCCCGGCCCTGAGAGCGCCCCAGATCTCGAAGAAGACGACGGGATCCCTCGGACGTCGATCCCGCTACCAGGAGCTCAGCTTCGAGAGCGAGTTCGAGCCCCATCCCGGCGAGCCCGGACGCGAGAGATGGCTCGCCCACGACGACAACGGAACGGCCCTGGCCTACGTGCTCGAGCACACGGATCGCGATCGCCCCTGGCTCGTCTGCACCCATGGCTTCAGCATGGGTCACGCCTCGGTGAACATGGCGGGTCTGTCGGCGCGCTGGATCCACGAGGATCTCGGGCTCAACGTCCTGATTTTCGATTACCGGGGATATGGCCGGTCCACCGGAAGTCCGTCGGTTTCCGCCATGA
>CAYXLY010000684.1:0-2041 GCA_964466005.1 uncultured Spirochaetaceae bacterium
ACTCCCTCGGTCTGGAGCTCGAGCCCCTCACGCTCGCTGCCGCGCGAGACCGGGGACTGTCGGATCGTCGCGCCCGAGGTCTGGAGAGGCATGATCCGAAGGGACGCCGGGTGCTGTCGGTCCGTCGACGCAGCGTCGGACTGCCTGGAGAGGTGCTCTTCCGTCCCGGCGACCTGATCCTCTCTCTCGACGGAGAGCCGGTGACGAGGTATCGCGATCTCCGTCGGATCTCGAGGGGAGGACGCTTCGTCATCGAGATCCTGCGCGATGGTGAGGAGCGATCCGTGGAGGTCGAGCCGGAGGCGATGTCGGGCCAGGGCACGACGCGCGCCGTGCTCTGGGGTGGAGCCCTGCTCCAGGCGCCGCATCCCGCACTCGCCTCCCAATACGGGATCGCGCCGGAGGGCGTCTACGTCTCTCGCCACTGGTACGGCTCACCCTCGACGCGCTATCGGCTCGAGGCGACGTCGCGCATCGTCGAGGTCGACGGGCGACGGGTCCGGGACCTCGACGAGTTCCTCGGGGCGGTCTCCGGAAAGCGGGATCGAGAAGCGGTGCGCCTCGAGATCCTGGATCTCGACGGAAAGCCGGACGTGATCACGCTCAAGCTGGACCTGGAGTACTGGCCGACCTACTCGCTGCGCAAGTCCGACGGGGTCTGGAGGCGCATCGGTCTCACGGGGACGGAGGAGCCCGACGCCATGGCTCGCACCGGGCGCCTCTCGCGCACACGAGAAGGTCGCTGAGCGTGGGGCCCTCGCGTCTGCTCGACGTCGCGACGGCGTCCTTCACGACGATCCTGCGCGGTGGGCTGGGCAGCTCGGTAGGCGTGCTCGGACCGAGGCCCGAGAGGCCGCTGGAGCTCTACGAGTTCGAGGGCTGCCCCTTCTGTCGCAAGGTCCGGGAGGCGCTCTCGATCCTCGACCTCGAGGTGAGCGTCCGACCCTGTCCGAAGCGGGGGCGCCGCTTTCGCGACGAGCTCCGCCGCATCGGCGGCAAGGTCCAGCTCCCCTACCTGGTGGATCCGAATACGGGCGTCTCGATGTACGAGTCGGACGACATCGTCGAGGCCCTGTTCGCGGAGTACGGAGACGGGAGGCCGCCTTACGGGCTGCGGCGGGGCGCGTTCTCGACGCTCGCCGCGATCCTCTCCGGGATGGGGCGCGGCCCCGCCGGCGCCTTCGCCCGCCCGTCGCGAGCCCCGGCCGAGCCCCTCGAGCTCTACGCCTTCGAGGCCTCTCCCTTCTGTCGACTGGTCCGGGAGGCGCTCTGCGAGCTCGAGCTTCCCTATCGGCTCCACAACGTGGCCCGGGGCAGCCCGGGGAGGGAGGACTTCGTCGCACGGTCGGGGCGCATGCAGGTGCCCTTTCTCGTCGACCCGAACGAAGGGGTGGAGCTCTTCGAGTCTCGGGACATCGTCGCCTATCTTCGCCGGACCTACGGTCTCGAAGAGGCCTGACGGCTGGCTTCGCCGGACCTACGGTCTCGAAGAGGCCTGACGGCCGGCGCGAGGTGCACGCGCGGGCGATGCGCGCGAAGGAATCCCGTGCCCCGATGCGTCGGGCCGGGTCCTCAGACCAGATGGCGAAGAAGGGCGGTGGCGATGCCCAGAAACGTGAAGAATCCGAGGGCGTCCGCGGCGAAGGTGACCAGGATGCCCGAGCCGAGCGCCGGGTCCTGCCCCATCGCCTTCAGGAGCAGGGGAACGGCGGCCCCGACCAGGCTCGCCATGATCATCGTCACGCTCATCGCCAGCAACAGCACGAGTCCCATGTAGACGTTGCCGTGAAGGGCGTAGGCGATCGCTCCGCTGATCAGGCCGGCGGTCGCGCCCACGATGAGACCGACCCACATCTCCTTGCCGATGGCGCGCAGCCCGCTCGAGAACTCGATCTCGCCGAGGGCGATCGCGCGCGTGATCACCGTGAGGGTCTGGATGCCGCCGTTGCCGCTGACGCCGGCCACGACCGGCAGGAAGACCGCGAGGCCGACGAGCTGCTCCAGCGTATGCTCGAAGAGGCCGATCACCGCGCCCGCTGAG
>CAYXLY010000685.1:0-2039 GCA_964466005.1 uncultured Spirochaetaceae bacterium
GGCCTGTCCGACCGGGAGCGCTGGAGCCTCCAGGGCCGGCTCGGCGTCCGGAATGTGCTCGACCCCGTGCTGCGTCGTTTCGCGAGAGACCATGTGCGGGGCCGGAGCCGAAGAAGACTGCGCGTGGGACGGGATCTCGCCCGCGTCCGCTTCGAGGACGAGTCGGGGGCGCATCTGGCCGGTCTCTGCGACGTCTCGCTGGAGCCGGCGACGATCCGGGCCTGGATCGAGCGCTTCGAATCGAGCCCGGCGAGCGCGATGCGGCGATCCGGACGGGTCCGGATCCTCACGATGCGGGACGGAGAGCGGCTCTGGGTCGTCAAGCGCACGGAGGCGGGCTCTCTCGGCCGGGCCCTCGCGGACCGGGTCCGCGGGTCCGGGGCCGCACGGGCCTTCGCGACGGGACGGCGTCTGCGCATGCTCGGCGCGCTCGCGCCGGAGCCCTGGGCCTTCGTCGAGCAACGCCGGCAGGGGCTGCCGCGACGGAGCTGGCTCGTCATGGAGGCCGTGGGCGAAGCGGACCTCGATCGGTTCCAGCCGCGATCGAAGGCCCGCGCCATCGAGTGCGGGCGCGCGCTCGGTGCCTGGCTCGCCGAGCGCCACGCCTGGGGGCTGGATCATCGCGATCTCAAGGCGAGCAACCTGCGAATCGCCCCGACGCAGGACGGCTTCCGCTTCTGGTGGGTCGATCTCGAAGACGTCGAGCTTCGCGCTCCGGGCCGCGTGTCCGACCGTCTGCGGGCATTGGCGCAGCTGAACGCCTCCCTCGACGACGAGGCCTTCCCGATCGAGGCCCGCCACGCGGCCCTCGACGCCTATCGAGAGCGGCTGCCCTTCGACGCGGGGCTCGCGAGGATCCGCAGCCAGATCGCATCGCAGAGTCTCGCACGCGACCACCGGTGGCGCGGCGAGGGATGCGTGGAGGTCGGAGCGGACGCTCCGCGCGCTCCGGGCTCGGGCGCCGTCCGGGACTGAGGTCCGGGGCAGGCCGGCCCCTGGGCGAGCTCCAGGCGGGGCCCCTGAGCGCCGGCGCGGTGGGCTCCGGACCTCGCAGAGCGGCGCCGAGCTAGCCGCCGGACGCGGAGACCGCTCGCACGGTGAGCCATTGGAAGGAGCTCGAGGAGCCGGGCACCCGGCCGCTCTCGCCGGGCTGGTACTCCAGACGCGGACCGGAGGGGGCACTGCCGACGATCTCGCGGAAGGCCGTGATCTTGCGCTCGGGATCCTCGGGGTTCAGGCCGTGGAAGACGATCTCGACCGTCTGCTTCGTCGCGAGCACGTTCAGGACGAGGGTCGCGAGCGTGAAGAGCTTGCCGATCCCCTCGACGGCCTCGACCGCGAAGCGCGGAACTTCGCACTCCTGGAGCTCGAACCCATACTCGAGACGCATTCCGGTCCTCCCTGGATGGCGCTCTCCGAGAGGAGAGCCCGTCCGACGACGTGTGGTCGAGGCGCCGCAGGGTTGCGCCGCGCTGATTCGATGTCAAGCGTCGGGCGACGACCGGCTCGGATCCGCGCTCTTCAGTCGAACGATCTCTGCCTGGATCTCGGCCAGATCGAGGATGCCCTTCTCGATCAACAGCTGGGTCAGGGCCTTCGCGACCAGACGGGTCCGCTCGCTCTGCTCGACGGCTCCGGCGACCGCCTCGAGCAGGCCCTCGGGCAAGGCGCTCACCCCGACCTCCTGATCGAGCTCCAGCTCGGGCTCGGGCTCGGGCTCGGGCTCGGGCTCGGGCTCGCGCTTCGGCTCGTCGGTCGTCGTCTCGTCGAGCTTCGGAGCCTCGATGGGCGTCTCCCGTCCGCTGTCTTCGCCCACGCCGGCCGTGTCGGCCGCGTCGGTCTCGTTTCGGGCTCGGGTCGCCTCCGGCTCGGGCGCGATCTCCGGCGCCCTCTCCGGCCCGATCTCCGGCGCCCTCTCCAGCGTCCTCTCCAGCGCCCCTTCCGGCTCCGACCGCGCGGACGACTCCGCGGCGGCGCTTCGCAGGCTCGGGAGACCGAGCGCCTCGTCCGGGGCCGGGGCCTCGAGCGCCGCGGACTCG
>CAYXLY010000686.1:0-2033 GCA_964466005.1 uncultured Spirochaetaceae bacterium
TCACGAGCACGTCGAGCTTGCCGAACCGCTCCTCGGCGCATGCGACCGCAGCCTGCCAATCCGACTCCCGGGTGACGTCCAGATGCTGGTAGACCGCCTGCTCTCCGATCTCGGCGGCGACCTTCTTCCCCTCCGCGTCGAGCACGTCTCCCAGCACGACCCGGGCTCCCTCCCGGGCGAAGAGACGGGCATCGGCCGCTCCCATCCCCCGTGCCGCCCCCGAGATCAACGCCACCTTACCTTCGAGATTCCCTGCCATCTTCATCCTCCTGCTCGGATCGACGCGACGACCTCAGGCTCCCTGCCGAGCCAGCAGCCGAGCGAGCGAGTCCGTCGTCCCGTTCGCGACGGACATGTTGACGTCGGCGGGGACGATGCCCGCGCGGACCATGCGATCGCCCAGCTTGATCATGATCGCGCAGAATCGCATCGTGCCGAAGATCTCCCAGTAGTCGATGGTGTCGGCGACCCGGCGGCCGCTCTTCGCCTCCCAGATCGAGACCATCTCTTCGCGTGTCGGGAAGCCTTCGAGCCGGGGGGCGTCCAGGTCGTCGAAGGACTGCCGGTCGAACATCACCCACCAGCCGATGTCGGCCTCGGGCGGGCAGAGCGCGGCCGCCTCCCAGTCGCAGATCGCTGCGCTCCGGTAGTCCTGCCAGATCACGTTGCCCAGTCGGGAGTCGCCCCAGCTGAGTCCGGTCTCGGCGTCGGGCGCATTCGCATCGAGCCAGTCCAGACCCCGCATGAGGACGGGATGGGAGCGATCCTTCAGCTCGCGCTCGACATAGCCGCGGTAGAGCTCGAGCTGGTCCGCGAGCGAGGGATCCCCGCGCCCCTTCACGTCGAGCCAGTCGAGGCCCATCTTCTTCCAGTCGAGGCTCGCGAGAGCCGCCATCTGCTCGACGCCGTCCCGCACCATGCGTCCCCGCTCCTCCGGAGTGGCCTCGTCGACGAGGAAGCCGGCCTGGGAGTAGCGCGGCACGTCGGCCGGAATCCGGCCCTCGACGAACTCCATCACGAAGAAGGGGCGACCGAGGACGGACGCATCGCCTTCATAGGGCAGCAGGGTCGGCATCGGCACGACGCCCGTGTCCGCCACCGCCTGCATGATCCGATGCTGCATCTCGGCCGATACCCGGCAGGCCTCCGTCTGGATCGGGAACAGTCCCCCGTCGGGCGGCTCGATCCGGGCGACGAAGCGCTGGGTCGTCGGTCGACCGGAATCCTTCCAGCTCGCGCTGAAGAAGACCGTCTCGTTCGAGAAGCCGGTCGATCGCGGCATGTCGACGTCGTGCACGACCAGCTCCTCGGCGTCGGGACGCTGGCTCTTCATCCAGGCGTCCAGCGACGACCGGTAGGTCTCCGGATCCGCAACGGCCTTGGCGGGTCCCTCTTCGGCGGTAGACATGATCTCTGCTCCTCGACGACGCGATCGATCTTCGACTCCCGGGAGGCCACGTCGCGCGACGAGGCGTCCGGGATCGGTGTGGCTGAGGCCTCGCACGCTAGCACGCGAGGGCGTCCCGGGGCGGGCTGCCACACCGCTCCGACGGGGCTAGGATGACCGCCGAACGAGGAGGCAATCCATGGATCTCGGACTCGCGGGGAAGAGCACGATCATCACCGGAGGCAGCGGAGGGATCGGCCGCGGTCTCGTCCTCGGCTTCCTCGCCGAGGGCGCGAACGTCGTCATCGCCACCCGCGATGGAGAGAAGGGGCAGGAGGTGGCGGATGCCGGCAAGGCGTTGCCGGGCGAAGCACTGGTCGTCCCCACCGACGTGACCCGAGCCGACGCCGTCGAGTCGATGGTGGCCGCGACGGTCGAGCGATTCGGACCGGTCGACGTACTCGTGAACAACGCGGGCGGAGTCTTCCATCCGCGGAGCTTCCTGGACAAGCCGCGCGAAGAGGCCGAGTGGGAGGTGAACCTCAACGTCTGGGGCGTCTACAACTGCACGCGCGAGGTCGGCCGCAGCATGGTCGAGCGCAAGACGGGCAGCATCGTCAACATCACGTCGAACTCGGCCCTCGAC
>CAYXLY010000687.1:0-2025 GCA_964466005.1 uncultured Spirochaetaceae bacterium
AGAAGGCCCCCGCCGAGACGACCGGGACGGCGACCGGGACCGCTTCGGGCGAGCCGAGCCGGCCCGGGCGCCCCGCCGCCTTCGCCCGCTTTCCTCGCAAGCTCCATCCCCGCCGCTACCTCAGCCTCGACGGGCTCGAGATCTGGGTCGGACGCAGCGACGAGGGCAACGACGTGCTGACGACGCGGCTCGCCCGCGGCAAGGATCTCTTCTTCCATCTCGACGGGGCGCCGGGAAGCCATGTCGTCCTGCGCACCGAGGGACGCGACGAGGCGCCCGCCGAGTCGGTGCTCGACGCCTGCGAGCTCGCCGTCCACTTCTCGAAGCAGAAGAACGCCGGCCGCGCCGACGTCCACGTCGTACCGATCAAGAACGTGAAGAAGCCCAGGGGTGCCAAGCGCGGACTCGTCTACGTGACGGGCGGGAAGACCGTGCATCTGCGCCGGGAGCCCGCTCGGCTCGAGCGGGTGCTGGCCGCGCGCATCGAGGACCGCGACGCCTGAGACGCATCACGGAGCGCGCCCCCGTCCGCACCTCCGCGTGAATCGCCCCGACGCACGCCCCGGACTGCGACACGATCGCCGTGCAGGCCCCCTTGGAATCCGGGTGGGAGTCCGCGTGGCAGTCCGCGTGGGAGTCCCCGTGGCAGTCGGCGTGTCAGTCCGAGTGGGAGCGCTGGAAGGCGATCAGCGCCGGCAGCACGATCAGGTTGGAGAGCACGGTCAGCGTCATCCCGATCGTCAGCACGAGACCGAGGCTCGCCACGCCGCGATGGGAGGAGAGGGCGAGGGTGCCGAAGCTGACGGTGGTCGTGAGCGCGCTGTAGAAGACGGCGCGGGCCGTCGTGCTCGAGAGCAGCCGCTCCTGGCGATCGCTGCGGGCGAGAGCCTCGGCGCGGTGGACGAGGTGGATCCCGCTGTCGACGCCGATGCCGAGCAGCAGCGGGATCACGACGATGTTCACGAAGTTGAACTCGATGCCGAGGGCGGCCATCGCGCCGACGGTCACGGTATTGCTCAGCACCAGCGGGATCAGGACCAGCCCGACCGGAACGACGCGACGCCAGAGCAGGAAGAGCAGCGTGCCGATCAGCACGACGGCGTAGACGAGGGCCTCGTGGAAGGAGTCCCGCGTCGCCTGGGCGAAGGCGATCATGTTGGCGGGCAGACCGGTGGCATCCGGGACGACGGTCTGGACCTGCTCGGCGAAGCGCGTGAAGGCCTCCTCCTCCGAGAGCTCCTCGCTCGGCAGGATCGTCACCCGGGCCCGGCCGTCGGCGGTCATCATGCGGTCGCGCAGCTGGGCGGGCAGGTCGGTGAGCTGGACCGGCTCGACGAAGGTCGCCTCGCGCAGCTTCCGCAGCTGGTCCGTCAGGCCGCCGAGCAGGACGTCCTCGAGGGTCTGCAACGCTTCTTCGGGATCCTCGTCGGCCTCGACGCGCGCCAGGAACTCGTCGAGACGCCGCTTCAGCGTGCGCATGCTCCCGGCCACCACACGCTCGTCCTCGGCCGGAAGCTCCTCGGCGAGGAAGTCCCGGAGCGAGCGCAGGGCCTCGATCTGCTCCTCGGTCGAGGGGGCCTCGGCATGCACCTCGGTACCGCGCGGCGCGTCGAGGATCAGGCCGACGTCCTCGAGCAGCCAGAGCTTCTCCTCCTGCTGGTCCGGGACGTAGTCGGCCAGCGTGAGCGCGGCCTCGACCTCGGGCAGCTTCTCGACCTCCTCGGCGATGCGCTGAGCCGCGCCCAGATCCGGCGCGATCGTGTCCATCGGCCAGGGCGAGCGCGTGCCGGACTCGTCGAGCATCTCGTTGAAGGCCTGCACGCTCTCGGTCTCCGGGTCGCGCATGCGGACCACGTTCGCGTCGAACTCGACGTCGAAGGCCTTCCAGGCGCCCAGGCCGAAGAGCACGAGGGAGACGGCCGCGACGATGCGCGGACTCTCGGTGATCCGCGCCCAGCGGGTCGACTGGAAGGAGATCGGAAGAGCACACGTCTGCACTCCAGTCACTCCGGAGAATCTCGTATG
>CAYXLY010000688.1:0-2021 GCA_964466005.1 uncultured Spirochaetaceae bacterium
CTCGATGGGCCGGTCACCCACCGACCTGCTCGCCCTCGCCGACCTCGCCGGGCACGTCCCGATGGTCTGCCTCGTGCTCGGCGCCTCGGCCGGCCACGGAGCCCTCGCCGCGCCTCTCTCGGACTTCGTCGTGATGACCGAGAAGGCCTGCATGTTCACGGGCGGGCCCCCGCTCGTGAAGGCCGCGACGGGCGAGGACGTCACCAAGGAGGAGCTCGGTGGCGCGCGGATCTGTGCGGAGATCGCCGGCTCGGCCCACAACGTGGTCCCGGACGATCGGAGCGCGATCGAGCTCGCCCGGCGCTATCTCGGCTACTTCCCACAGCGCCGCGGCGACGCGGTCCCCTCGTGCGGGGGTCCGGACTCCGCGCCCCGACTCCTCGAGGATCTCGTCGAGATCCTGCCCCCGAGCGACCGCACGCCCTACGACATGCACGACGTGATCGATCGGCTCGTGGATCGCGAGAGCTTCCTCGAGATCCAGCCCGGCTTCGGCCGGGCCCTGATCGTGGGACTCGCGAGGCTCGGAGGCCGGGCGATCGCCGTCGTCGCGAACAACCCCAAGCGGCAGGCCGGCGCCGTCGATGCCGAGGCCGCCATCAAGGCGACGGATTTCCTGGAGACGATCGGCCACTTCGGGCAGCCCGTGATCTTCCTGGCGGACAACCCCGGCGTGATGGCCGGCACGAAGGCCGAGCGCAGCGGAATCCTGAAGTGGGGCGGGAAGATGTTCCGCGCGGAGCGACGGCTGCGCAACGCGAAGATCCACGTGACCCTGCGAAAATCCTTCGGGTTCGGAGCGGTCACGATGGGCCAGAACCCCTTCGATCGCCAGACGCTCAGCCTCTCCCTCCCCGGCGTCACGATGGGATCGATGCCGGCGGCGAGCGGAGGCCGGACGGCGAAGCTCGACGCCGAGGCTCAGGCGGCCGCGGAGAGCGAGCAGGCCTCGGGTCCCTATCGCATGGCCGAGCATCTCGTCTACGACGACATCATCGATCCTACCGAGCTCCGCAACCGCATCCTGGACGGGCTCTCGATGCTCGAGGTGCGCTGACCGAAGGCTCCTGGGAGCGGCCGGGGGTCGCGTGGCAGTCCGCGCTCGCGGGCCCTCCGTGCCGCTCTCGCTCCTGCTCCTCGATCGTGCCGTCGAGACGACCGCGTCAGGCGGCGCGCTCGATCCTCGACTCGTGCTCGCTGCGGACCTTCTCGAGAAAGGCCGTCACGCCCCGGATCGTGTGCGCGCTCCGCACGGAGTGGAAGACCTCGAAAGCATGCTGGGCGCCGACGAGCTCCGCATGCAGCACCGGAGCCTCACTCAGCTCCCGAAGGCGGCGGACGAAGGTATGCGCCTCCTCCGAGAAGACGAGGCTGTCGTGGGTTCCCTGGATCACGAAGAAGGGCGGCGCCTTCGAGTGGATGCGCGTGATCGGCGAGACGGAGTTCCAGAGCTCGGGATCCTCGTCCGGTCGACACTTGAAGACGCGCCCCGCGATGGCGTCCTCCATCTTCATGCGTCCCCGATCCCCTGCCCGATCCAGGAAGTCGAAGACCCCGTAGAAGGGAACGCAGGCATCGACCCGGGTGTCGACGTCCTCGAATCCGGGCTGAAAGCGGGGATCGTTGGCGGTGAGGGCAGTCAGCGCGCAGAGATTGCCCCCGGCCGAGCCCCCGGTGATGCAGACGAAGTCCGGATCTCCGCCATGCTCCGCGATCCCGCTTCGGATCCAGCGAATGGCGCGCTTCACGTCGATGACGTGATCGGGCATCGTCGCCTGCGGACTCAGGCGGTAGTTGATGGCGACACAGACCCATCCGCGTGCGGCGAGATGGGTCATGAGCGGACGCCCCTGCTCCCTCTTGTCTCCGATCAGCCACGCGCCTCCGTGCACCTGCAGCAGCACGGGTCGGCGGTCCCCCGCCTCGGCCTCTCGCGGCAGCACGAGGTCCATCAGGTTCCGGCCCCCCCGATCCCCGGGCAGCGGCTCGCCATAGGGCAGGTTCCGGATCACCCGGACGTC
>CAYXLY010000689.1:0-2021 GCA_964466005.1 uncultured Spirochaetaceae bacterium
CCCCGAAAGACGCCACGATCCGAAAGCCGTCGGTCGTCTCTCGAATGAACCAGTTTCCGGTCGCGGTCTCGTAGACACCGACGTCGCTCCGTCCGTCGCCGTCGAAATCCGCGGTCACGATCAGAGCCGGGTTGCCCCCGTTGCCTCCGCCCGCGATCGCCAGACCGCTCCCCAGGAAGCTGCAGATCAAGACACTGAGGATGCTCGGGATCAAAATTCGCACGGGTCTCGTTCTCCTATCATCACTCTTGCTTCGGCCAGCCTTGCTTCAGCTCTAGTGATCCTTGATGGCTCGATGGCTCGTCACGTTCGCTCTCGTGCTCAGATCAGGAGGGTAGCCAGTTCAGCTTCGTCAGACGCGATCAGAGTCGAGAGCATCTTCGTCATGCTCGCAGGGCGCGGTCGCGGAAGGACGAATCCCAAAGCGCCCTTTCACAATCACGATCTCACTCTACTCACTCTCACTCTACTCGACTCACTCTCACGCTCTCACTCACAAACTGACATCCATCAGTCGCGATTTCCCCATGAGAGATCGATCACGACTGCGTTGGGTCCCTCGAATGCGGCCGACTGACTTCGTGAGATGCCCGCCCGGTCACGCCGCAATAAGCTAGCCCATCGACGATCGATCTTGCACACCGCATCACGAGTCGCCTCCAGGATTCGTGGCGATCGAATGGGCGAGACATGGGCTTTCCCCCTCAAGCGCGACGGACTCCTTCTCTACCCTCCGACGTCCCCCTGATCCGAAGGCTACCGCCCTGTCCGCACGCGGACAATCTGAGCTCCCGGGCATCAATCCCGTCGCAGGGCGCAGCTCCGATTCGGAGTCGGACATGCGCCGTGTCGGCGCCCCGCGATGGATCGGGATGCTTGCGGGCGAGCGTCCCGATCGGCACTCCACTTCGTCCCCTCTCCCTCGTCTTCGCCCCCCTTCTTTTTTTCGCCCCGTACCGAGGAGCCTCACAGCCCCCGGTCTCAGCAGGGGTGCGGGGGCACGATGCTTCGGAACCTGGGGGCGAAGATGGCCCCCTGATCGTGGAAGCTCGGATTCGAGCAGGGATCCCGCGCGAGGAGCGCCTCCCTCCATCTCCGTTCGAACCGGCCCAGGTCGGTCCGGTCGGTCCGAGGCAGTCGACCACCATGTCTCTCGAGTCGAGGATCACCCTGGTGGGCTTCGAAATGCAGGCATTCGGCATGCGGATCGTACAGCACGGATCTGCCATGAGCCCGAGCCCGCATGCAGAGATCCACATCATGGAGTGAGGCCTGATATCGCGGATCGAAGCCGCCGAGCGTATCGAAGAAGCTCCGACGGATCGCGAGGCATCCCCCCGTGACCGCGGACACCTCACGAATGCTTTGAGCGAGCCCCAGGGGTCCCGGCTCGTCCCGTCCCAGACCTCCTGTCTGCACTCGGATCCGCTCCTGTCCTCCAAGCACGACACCCATATGAAGCAGCAGGCCAGACTCCGAGGACACGCGCACTCCGACGACTCCCACCGGGTCTCGCAGGAGCTGCGAGATCATCTCGCCTATCCAGACACTCCAGTCCTCGGTCCGGACCGCCCCTCGTGGCCGCACTCCATCCAGAAAGATCAGCACGTCGCCTCGGGCCTCGTCGACAGCCGCGTTCCATCGAGCGGCGATCGAACACGACTCCGCGGATCGACCCTCATCGACCCGAATCCAATCGATCGGCGATCCCGACAACGCTCCGACGCCCTGCGTCTCGCGTCGACGGGCGACACTCTCTCGCACGTGAGGAGGCTCCCCATGCGTCAGAGGCGCCGGCGTTCCGCAGCAAGCACAGTACAAGACGCTGACGGAACGCCCCGGCGGGGGTTCTCGAATGATCCGAGCATGTCCGCGCGCGACTCCTTCGGCGATCCGGGCCCGCTCCCCGGATCGACGGAGAGCGGCCTCGATCGCTCTTCTCCCCGCCTCGTAGGCCCAAGGCTTCGAGCCTGCATCCGGATCGGCTACGGAGCCCTCCGCCCTCCGCCAGTGGTAGAGCA
>CAYXLY010000690.1:0-1998 GCA_964466005.1 uncultured Spirochaetaceae bacterium
ATGATGTCGACGTTCGTCTGGGAATCCCTCGGCCTGGCCGGGGCATTCATCGAGTCGGCCACTGCGGAAGCGGGAGGCGGTGCCATTTAGTGTGCTCCCTCGCTCTTCTGGCGCCGGACTTGCGCAAGGTAGGTCACGGCGGGTCGGGTATTGAGGATCTGGAGTGCGTGGTAGGAGCGGTCCTCGCTCTGCTTGGCCTGCTGGACCACGGCGCTGGATTCGTCCCGGACGTTTCCGAACGTGATCGCCATGGACGGACAGGCCTGCTGGCAGGCGGTCATCACCGCGCCGTCCGGGATCGGCTCGCCCCGGTCCTTGGCGGGCTGACGCGCCGACTGGATCCGCTGGACGCAGAAGGTGCACTTCTCCATCACGCCCTGACCGCGGACGGTGACGTCGGGGTTCAGCATCAGCCCCAGCAGGCCCGGCCAGTTCTTCCGACCGTAGTCGAAGTAGTTGAACCGGCGGACCTTGTAGGGGCAGTTGTTGGCGCAGTAGCGCGTTCCGACGCACCGGTTATAGACCATGCCGTTGATGCCTTCCGGCGTGTGGTAGGTCGCGATCACCGGGCAGACCGCCTCGCAGGGCGCCGCTCCGCAATGCTGGCACAGCATCGGGAGGTGACGGACGTCGTTCTTGCCGAGCTCCTCGCCGTCGGGCGTCGGGCGCCGGCTGGCCCCGTCCGTGCCTGCGAACTCGGCCTCGCCGTCTCCGAGGTAGCGCTCGATCCGAAGCCAGCTCATCTCGCGATGCCGGATGGCCTGCTCCTCGCCCACGATGGCGACGCTGTTCTCGATGTAGCAGGCCGCCACGCAGGCGCTGCAGCCGGTGCAGCGATCGTTGTCGATCGTCATGCCCCAGCGGTAGGGCTGCTCCGGATCGGCATCGAGGGCCGGGTCGTACTCGAAGGGCGGTCCCTCGAAATGGTGCCCGCCGCCTCCGCCGTGCTCCCCTCCACCGTGCTCGCCGCCGGCCTCGGCCGCGTGGGCCGCGGAGGCGTCGAAGTGGGCCATCCCGGCTCCGCCCTTGGCGAGGCCGTAGAGCGAGACCTCCGGCGCGAGTCCGCGCTGACGCTGATTGTCCGTCCACTGGGAGAGCGCGAGACGTCGGAAGCGGCCCGTCGAGCTGACGCGCGCCGTCGTCGAGAGGAAGGCCTGGCTGCCTGCCTCGTCGACCGAGGCGGGCAGGATGGCGGCGATGTTGGCCCCGCGCGCGACGCCCGGCTGGCCGTCTCCCGCCATCGAGGCGTAATGTCCGACCGTGTGGCCCTGGCCGATGGGCAGCGCGATCACGTCGTCGCGCACGCCGCCTCGGGGATAGACCGAGAGCTCGATGGCCCCCGCGTCGGTCTCGACCCGGAGCACGTCGCCGTAGGTGACGCCGAGCTCTTCGGCCTTCGCCGGAGAGATCTCCGCCCACGAGTTCCAGGACAGCTTCGTGACCGGATCCGGAATCTCCTGGAGCCACGGAAGTGCGGCGCCGCGGCCGTCGTACCAGTACGAGTGGGGGTAGGCCAGCACGGTGAGCTCGCCCGAGCCCGCCAGCCGGGGTCGGGTCGGCAGGAGGGAGCCCGCCGTCTCCGCCAGCGTCACGGACCGGGTCGGGGTCTCGCCGAACTCGCCGCCGCGAGCCAGCGCCTTGCGCCAATCGGTGCCGGACCAGCTGCTCTCGAGCACGCTCTTCCACGAGCCCGCCGGCATCTGGCTGGCCGTCTCGCCGCCCATCGCCCGGGCGACGCCGAGCAGGGCGTCTCCGAGAGCCTGGGTGTCATGAAGCGGCCGGATCGTCGGCTGAACGAGAGAGCGGATCCCCGGACGCGGCGAGGCGTCGCCCCAGCTCTCGAGAGGCGTATGGTCCGGGAGGAGCAGATTCGCCTGCTCGCTCGTCTCGTCGGCCAGCGACGCGAAGGAGACGACGAGGTCGACCTCCGCGAGCGCCTCGCGGAAGCCCGCCGCCTCGGGAAGCGTGAAGACCGGGTTCGCGCCATGGATGAGGAGG
>CAYXLY010000691.1:0-1995 GCA_964466005.1 uncultured Spirochaetaceae bacterium
CGCTCGGGGCTGGCCCCGACGAGAGCCCGGTCCAGGCTCGTGCCCGACCGCCAGCGGGTCACGACGATCTCGTCCCCGTCCGTGAGACGACCCCAGGCCAGGGGACGGGGCACGGGCTGGCCGGCCGCGTGGAGCCGCTCGAGGGCTCGCCACTCCCGCCGCGCCGAAGAGGCGCCGAGCCGCCGCTTGAAGGCATCACGCCAGGGGTGTCGACCGGTGGCGGTGCGATGCCGCTTCACGACGCAGACCGTCCCGCTCTCGTCCTCGCGTCCGCTCTCCGGCTCGAGCTCGACGCGGTGCAGGATCCGTCTCGGACTCTGCGCCAGGGGCTCCGTCGGTCGGGTGCTCGGATCCTCCAGCCAGGCCGCCACGGCACGGAAGACTGCGGGCTCGCCCGCCTGCCAGTCCACGTGCACTGGATTCATCTCCCTCTGCCTTGCGCGCGGCGAGGATCGGCCGCCTCGCGCCGACCGGCCAGAGGGCGCCGGTCGGCGACGATCCGTCGGTAGGCGTCGCGCAGCGCCTCGACATGGCTCTGCCAGTCGAGACCCGCGACCGCAAGGCGCGCACGGGCGCCGAGTGCGGACCGCTCCGCCGGATCGGCGAGGGCCTCGAGCGCTGCGGCCAGACTGCGCGGATCCTCGTCGTCGGCCAGCACGCGGCAGCCTCCGTCGAGCCACTCCGCCGCGCCGTTCGCTCGCGTGGTGACGATGGGAAGGCCCGCGGCGGCCGCCTCGAGGGTCACGTTCGCGAAGGGGTCGTATCGGGTCGGCAGGACCATGCCGTCGACGGCGTGGTAGAGGACCTCGAGGTCGCTTCGGGGGCCGAGGAAGCGCACGCGGTCCTCGAGCCCGAGGCGGTCGGCCCGACGCCGCCAGGACGCGGGGTCGTCGCGGCCGGCGATCCAGAGACGGGGGCGGTGCCCGCGGCGATGCTCGCGGAGACGGACCAGGGCGGCGAGGACTCGGTCCAGCCCCTTGCGATGCCAGCCCGAGGCAGGAAAGAGCCAGACGGGGTCGGGGCCGGGCGCCTCCCGGAGACGGAGCATCCGGCCGGCGTCTCGGGCCGAGGACGAGGCATATCGATCGAGGTCGACCCCATTGGGCAGCAGCAGGATCCTGTCCGGGTCCACACCCTGCTCCTCGGTCAGCCGGCGGGCGACGAGCTGCGAGGCGCACTGGATGCGTTGATCGGGATCGGCGAAGACCCGCCGCTCGAGCGCGAGGAGCGTACGATGCCGGGGAGAGAGCGACCGCAGCCGCCCGCCTGCTCCCGGATGCGTGCGCTCGAGGAAGTCGGCGTGACTGCCTCCGCCCGCCCGGTAGAGGTCCTGATGACGGGTTCGGCTGAAGCTGTGGACCACGTCGAAGCGAGGCGTGGCGGCCCGCACGCGGCGGCCGACGACATGCGAGAAGGCGAGCACCCGCAGCGGCTGCCAGAATCGAGGGACGGCGACCCTCCTCAGCATGGAGGGCACCTGCGGCCCGGCCTCCATCCGGCTCGGGAGCTCACGGGCCACGACGGTCACGTCCTCGCCCGCCCGGGCCAGGCCGTGGGCAACCTGCCACGCCACGTTCTCCACCCCGCCTGCGTTCGAGGCGAAACGTTCGATCACGATGGCGATGCGCAGATCCGGTCCTCGTCGTCGCGGAGGGAGCAGGACGAGCGGAGGGTATCGGCTCGCGAGTCGATCGTCACCGACGCGGGATCGGGTCGGGCGGAACCGCAGAGCGGCGAAGGGTGTCGCCACGATCCGTGGATCGCGTGCAGGCATCGCCCGAGAGCAGGACGGAGACACGATCGAGGAGGTCGGAGGTCACGGAGGACCCGAAGCGTCGTGGCGCCCTGCGCAGACGACGTGAAGAGGGTTGGCAGACTCGTGCGACCGCTCGTAGAATCGGCCGCGCCGCGGAGGCATCGGAGCGCAGCTTCGCGGCGGGCTCGACGAGCGATCGCCGAGGCGGCTCTGCCGGGCTCTCGACGCTCCGTCCGATG
>CAYXLY010000692.1:0-1986 GCA_964466005.1 uncultured Spirochaetaceae bacterium
CGTCGCGGCGTGCACGGTAGAAGCGCTGGAAGATCCGGTTGTGCTCCTGCTTCGGGATGCCGCCGCCGCGATCGGAGATCTCGACCCGGATCCGTCCGTCCCCGGCCTCGCGCAGACCCACGCGGATCTCCACGGGCGCCTCCGAGTACTTGACCGCGTTCTCCAGCAGGTTGCGAAAGACCAGGGCGAGCTCGGCGCGATCGCCTCGGACCCACGCGGGTCGACTCTTCTCGAGCGTGACGGCTCCCTCCTCGAGGGCGTGACGCTCGCGGAGCTCTTCGATGCTCTCGCGCAGCAGATCCTGGATCTCCACGCTCCCGGCCGCCTGCCCTGGACCCGAGGCCTCCTCGGATCGCGCGGCGGCCAGGACCTGGGCGACCGTGTCCTCGAGCCGATCGAGGTCCTCACCCATCCGGCCGAGGAACTCGTTGCGCTGGGCCGGCGCGAGCTCGTGACGGCTCAGCGTCTCGAGCCCGAGACGAAAGGAGGCCAGGGGCGTGTTCAGCTCGTGGGTCACGGCATCGAGGAACGCACGTTGGGACTGGCTCATCCGAACCTCGATCACGAGCTTCACGCAGAGCCAGACGACTCCTCCCATGACCATCAGGAAGAAGAGGGTGCCCAGGACGAAGAGGGCCGCGTCGAGCCTCGAGAACCCATCCGGCAGGCCCGACCCGCCTCGCCACACGAGGATCTGCCATCCCACCAGCAGGGCGAGCACGAGGACCATGGAGACGATCCCGATCGCGAGCGGGACGCCGATCGAACGTCGGGCCATACGGAGCAGCTCCCAGCCGGGCGAGAGATGCCGGCCGTCGAGATTGAGTACGCACCGGGACCGCTGCGGTTTCGAGCCCCCCGAGGCGCCCGGCTGCCGAGGCCCCCGCCTCCCAGCCGATGCCCCGGCCTCCCCGCCCGGAAGGCAGACGTCGGGCGTGCAGGGTAGCCGAGTCCTTCGAGTCGCGGCTCATCGGGTCCCGTGCGTCTCTCTCCAGCCCGGACGCAAGTCGTCGCGGGATGCAGGGTGCCGGATGCGCCGGATGCGCCGGGTGCGGAGTGCGGAGTGCGCTGCTGGCGATCCTCGATCGGAAGCGCTTCCCTCCCGCCCGTCCCCGGACCGAGCGCCGGCGGACGGACCCAGCCGCCCGCCCGAGGAGCCCTGCCGTGAGCGACGCACAGCCCATCACCGGATGCCGGCCCGGCGACATCGCACCGAACGTCTTCCTGTGTGGCGACCCCGCGCGCGTGGATCGGATCGCGGCGGGCTGGGACGACGTCCGTGAGGTCTGCGCCGTGCGCGAGTACCGGATCTGGACCGGCTCGAAGGAGGGCGTGGCGCTCTCGGCCGCCTCTCATGGCATCGGAGCGCCCGGCACGGCGGTGCTCGTCGAGGAGCTCGTGAAGCTCGGCGCCCGCACGATGATCCGGGTCGGGAACTCGGGTGGCCTCGACCCGAGCCTCGAGCTCGGCGATCTCGCGATCACGACCGGGAGCGTGCGCGACGACGGCACGAGCCGGACCTACGTGATCCCCGAGTACCCCGCGGTCGCGAGCTGGGACGTCGTCGGCGCCCTCGTCGGGGCAGCCTCGGATCTCGGTGCACCGGCTCGCACGGGCATCACCTGGTCGCTCGACGCCTTCTATGCGCGCAATGCGATCGCGGGACCGAACGGCGAGATGGCGAGCATGTCGGTGGACGGATACTGGCCGAGCCACCTGGAGACGCGAATCCGCGACATGCAGCAGGCGGGAGTCCTGAACTGCGAGATGGAGACGGGGATCCTGCTCACCCTGGCGAGCCTCTTCGATTTCCGCGCCGGCGCGATCTGCGTCGTCTCCGATCGCACGCCCTGGCCGGGCCCGTCCGAGATCGATCTCGACCGCAACATGAATCGCTGCATCGAGGTCGCGACCCGCGCCATGCTCCGTCTGGTCGCGAAGCGCTGAGCGGGCTCGGCCCCAGCGCGCTCGCCGCGAGCCGGCTCG
>CAYXLY010000693.1:0-1977 GCA_964466005.1 uncultured Spirochaetaceae bacterium
ATACGGTGTGATCTCCACGTCCCAATCCAGCACGGGCACGCTTCCTGGGGGCTGGTACCAGCGAACGATCGGATCGGCTCCATCCGGAATCAGCATCGGGTCTTCGTGCGCGAAGCCCGGGCCCGCGACGACGAGCGTCGAGAGCACCGAGAGCACCGAGAGCACCGAGAGCAGGATCTCCGGCCTCGCCCTGAGTCCTCGCCTGCGATCCGGAAGCTGCCTCCACGACCTCCCCCCCATGTTCCCTCTCACGCCTTCGATCCTCCTCGGCTCGCTCTGGACGCTCGGCCCACTCCGCGAGCAATTCGACATGCACCCGCCGACCGGTCCCTCCCCGGGCCGGCCGGGACATCGAGCGGTCGAGCGTCTCGCGCGGACATCCCACGCGGCTCAGCCTGGATTCGAGGCGGAGGACCTCTTTGCATGTGCCGACGATCACGGGCGTTGCCGAAGAGGTGCGTGAGGCCTTCCGACGCGTGTCTCGCGTCCGATGAGGGCGACGGAGCTCGGGCGCCAGCCCGGCAAGACTCGTCGGAGGGCGGGGCATCCGTCGGGAAGAGGGCTCGACCGCCCCGTGGGAGCCTGGCGAATCCGTGCTGTCGGGGACTGAAATCTCGCAGCGCGGCTCTAGACTCTCGAAGACGTCATCTCCACGTGCGAATCGGAGCTCCCATGATGCACTGCCGCCGAAGCTCTCTCTCTCCCCGACTCGTTCCCGGACTCGTCCTCCTCCTCGCCGCGATCGGCGTCGGGGCCTGCAGCGGCGGGGGAAGCGACGGCGGGGGAAGCGCGTCGACCGCGAGTGCCTCCGGAGCGAGCGGCGCCGTCGCCCTGCTGCTGACCGACGCGCCGGCCGACCCGAGCCTCTTCTCCGAGATCAACGTCAGGCTCGATCGCATCGACCTGCTGCCGGAAGACGAGGACGACTCCCCGGTCACGATCTTCTCGGGCGACTCCCGGGAGATCGATCTCCTCGATCTCCGCGAGTACTCGATTCCTCTCGCGGTCCACGACGCGGTGCCGAGCGGCGAGTTCTGTCGGCTTCGACTCGCCGTGGAGTCGATCGAGCTCGTCCGGACGGACGACACGCGCGTTCCCGCGGAGCTTCCCGGAAACGGAAGACTCGACCTCGTCCTCGAAGACTGCTTGAGGGTCCGAGAGGGAGAGACGACCGTGATTCAGCTCGACATCGATGCCGGCCGCTCGATCCACATCGTCGAAGCGCCACCGGGATCCGAGCGCTTCCTCTTCCGACCCGTCGTGCATGTCGATCTCGTCGAGCCGACCTTCGAGGACAAGCTCGTGCGCGTGCAGGGCGTGCTCGCAGAGATCGACGAGGAGGAGCGCGAGGCGCTCGTCTGCGACGTGATGAGGGTCTTCAACGAGCGGGAGGAATCCAGCCATCGGGGCTGCGTCGAGATCCGGGTGGACGACTCGACCTCCCTCTTCGACAACCTGGAGGCCGAAGGGAGACCGCGACCGGTCGACGAGCTCTTCGATCCGGAGAAGCTCGGCTCCACGATCACCGTGGTCGGCAAGGTCGACCCCTCCGCTCGCCCCCCGCGCGCCTTGTTCGTCCCGCCCGGCCACTTCCCTCCGCCCGGCCTCTGCCGGATCTGGACTCTCGGGCGCCCGCCGGGTCTACAGCCCGCCCCGTCCCGCTGCGATCTCGACCGCGACGACCTGCCCCGCAGCGCAGTCCTGATCGGGGAGCGGGGCCGCCCGGTCATCGATCGCCGCGGGCTCCTGACCGTCGATTCGAGAGTGGTCCAGCTCGGAGAGGTCCTGCGGCTCATGGGAGAGGTCGATTCGACGGTCTCTCAGGACGAGCTCTCGGTTCGACTCGACCCCGGACAGATCGTCGTCTCGGAGGACGTGCTCTCCGTGGTGCTCCAGGACGCTCCGATGGACGGAGGCAACGGCACGCAGATTCTCACGACCCGGGGAGTCGTCCTCGAGCCCGAGGATCTCTTCCTC
>CAYXLY010000694.1:0-1964 GCA_964466005.1 uncultured Spirochaetaceae bacterium
TTCCCTCGTGCACGGCGCGCTCGATCACCGCCCGGACGCCCACGGCCACGGTTCGGGACTGCTCGAGGAATCCCTCGATCACCCGATCCCCCCCTTCGCGCGGCTCCGTCACCATACGGGTATGGGCCTCGAAGGAGGAGACGTGGAGCGTGGGCACGAGCTCGTCCGACACCATCACGCGCATGACGTCCCGGATCGAGTCCGTCGAGATCACGCGACCGATGGACAGCCGCCGTGCCACCTCGAGCGCCAGGGTCGACTTGCCCACGCCGCTGGTGCCGCCGAGCAGGATCACCACCGGCCGGTCGTCGCCGCTCTGGTAATGACGCCAACCGAGATAGCGAGCGGCACAGCGCTCGCCGAAGCGCCGCGCGAGGGTCCGGTCCGCGAGAGTCCGGATGGCGTCGCGGGTCACGCATGGGTCGCCCCGGACGCGCAGCTCGCGCTCGATCTCCACGACGGCCTCGAAGGCCTGGCGGGGCTCGACGGCCGCCGCGAGGAGCGACTGCTGGAGGCGTCCCTGGCTGAAGGGCCAGCGCCCGTCCGGGCCCTGGACCTGCAATCCATCCCCGGTCCCGACGCTCACACGCTCGAGTCGGCCATCGGAGGCGGCGGCCCCGAGCTCCGCCGTCATCGCTCGCAGCTCCGCCTTGGTCACGAGCGACCGGCTCCGGACCCGGCTCCAGATCTCCCGCGCCACACCGTACGCATCCTCGAAAGAGAGTCCCGACTCCGTCAGGGAGTGAACGAGGCTGCCCAGCATGAAGGGTCGGTGTACGCCGTCGTCGTCGACCCGGACCCGGACCGATGCCTCCCGCCCTCCTTCCGGAGCCAGCCCGGATAGCCCCGCCCGCGGGCGACCGGGAGCGGCTCCGAATCGGGACATTGCCCCTCGGGACTCGCGCCCTCCCCCGTCCGTCTTCGCCGGGCTTTCGTTCTCTTCGCGATCAGCCATCGACGCGGGACGGTACCAGAGCCCTCGATGCGCCGTCACGCGGTCCCCCTTCTACCGCGAATCGGGACCCTTTCACCCCACTAGATGCCATGCAGCGCGAGAGCGATCGAGTCGAGCAGCAAGGAGGATCCGAGTCTGGGGCCCACTTTCGAGCCCACCGCGACAAAACCGGGCTTTTTTGGGTTGACTCGGACCGGGCCTGGCCATTTAATCTGGAGAAGCTCGGCAATTCGCCGCCCGACGGAGCTGCACTGCGAGGCTGCTCGACGAGCCCGGCCTGGATCCCCCCAAAGGTACGCGCCCGACGAGTCAGTCGATGAAACGAGTGGACGAGATGAGCCGATGAGATGAGTCGATGAATGAGTCGGCGATCGAGTCGATCATCGAGGTCGCCGGACGAGCTCGATCGGACGGGTCCGGTCGGGCCAGGCCAGGCGTAGAAATCCGATGGCGCGGGTCGGGAGTGTCCGGATGGAGAAGGTCCGGATGAAGACAGTGAGCGAGAGCGCTCCGAGCGAGGAGCCGGCGAGCGATAGAGCGTCCTCGAAGGCCAGCCGCGGCGAGGTGCTGAACGCGTCCTTCAAGACTCGTGAGGTCGTCGAGCTGCTCGGGGTCTCCCGTAGACAGCTGCAGTACTGGGCCAAGACGGGGCTGATCGAGCCCTCGACCCGGACGCCGGGCGGTCACCATCGCTACAGCTTCGATGACCTGGTGTCCCTGAAGGCGACGAAGCGACTGATCGACGCCGGGATCTCGGTCCAGAAGATCCGCAAGAGCGTGCAGGCGCTGCAGACGCTCCTGCCGAGGGTCGGGCGTCCTCTCTCCGAGCTCGTGCTCGTCGCGACGGGCGACGTGGTGCTGGTCTTCCGCGAGGGCACCGCGTTCGAGGCGGTCAGCGGGCAGGAGTGGGTCTTCGAGGTCGCGGCCTTCGAGCGCGAGGTCGCCGTCTTTCGTCACCCGGAGCGTCACCCGGAGCGTCACCCGGAGCGTCACCCGGAGCGTCACCCGG
>CAYXLY010000695.1:0-1957 GCA_964466005.1 uncultured Spirochaetaceae bacterium
GGCCGGAGATCCGCGCCGAGATGCCGCTGGCCATCACCTGCTCGACCGCCGTCGACCCCATCCGGCGGACCTTCCCCGCGTCGGTGAGCGGAACCACCTTCTCGGCGATCGTGTCCATGCCGCCGATGCCCGTGCCGAGGATCGCCCCCGAGCGCCAGTCCACCTCTTCCGAGTCGGGCGCCGGCCGCTCGAGACCGGCGTCCTGCCAGGCCTCGATCGCCGCCAGGCTCGCGTAGCGATGGTTCATGTTCATCGCCAGGAGCTCGTCGCCCGAGAACGTCTTCTCGCAGAGCGCGTCCACACCCTCGGGCGTGCCGGCCACGGTACAGCCGAACTTCGCCTCGGCCATCTTCTCCTGATGCCTCAGCCCCGACCGCCCCGCGCGCAAGGCGCTCTCGAAATCGGTCACGCCGTTTCCGTTGGGAGCGATGACGCCGAGGCCCGTGATCACGACCCGGCGTCCAGCGGGGGCGCGCCCCGATCGGCCCATGCTCGTGTCGGTCATTGCGGCACTCCCATTCCGGACAGCTCGCCGGAGCAGACCACCGTCCCGTCGTCGAGCGCCATCTCGACGGCAGCCCGCAGCTTCCGGCGGCGAAAGAACCGGACGCGTCCCGTGGTCCGGACCCGATCACCGGGCCGCACGGTCCCCGAGAACTCCACGTTCGCATCGGTGAAGACCGTGAGCAACTTTCCGACCTCCTCGCGCGAGGTCTGGAGCGCGTAGAGGTAGATGCCGAACGCGACGACCCCCGCCTGGGCCATCGTCTCGGTCAGAATCACGCCCGGGGTGATGGGGTTGCCGGGGAAATGTCCCCGGTAGAAGTCGTGATCGGGCGAGAAGGTGTAGCGCGCGACGATGTGGTCCGCGTCGAGCTCCAGGATCTCGTCGATGAAGCGGAAGGGCTCCTGCTGGGGAACCAGGGCGAGAACCTCTTCCGGGGAGAGCACGTCACCCACCGTACATGCCTCCGTTCACGTGCAGGACGCTCCCGTTCACGTAGCTGCCGCGGGTCTGCAGGAAGGCCACGACGTCGGCCACCTCCTCGGCCCTGCCCGTCCGACCCATCGGAATCCGGGACAGGATCCCCTGCTTGATCTCCTCGGGAAGCTCCTCGGTCATCTCGGTATCGATGAAGCCCGGCGCGACGGAGTTCACGAGGATCTCGCGCCCCGCCAGCTCCTGACTCAGCGACTTCGTGAAGGCATCGAGACCGGCCTTCACCATCGTATAGGGGATCTGACCCGCGTTGCCCGTGTGGCCGACCACACTCGAGATGTTGATGATCCGTCCCGTGCCCTTGCGCATCATGAAGCGGCGCAGGACGAGCTTCGTCAGGTACCAGGTTCCCCGCGCCATCGCGGCGACCGAATCGTATTGATCGAGATTCATCGCGAGCATCGGCGCGTTCTCGTTGTAGCCGGCGTTGTTCACCAGCACGTCGACGCGCCCGGCGACCTCCTTCAGCTCCTTCACCAGCCCGTCGAGGCTCTCGCTCTCCGTCAGGTCGGCGCGGATCGTGAAGGCCGCTCCCGACTCCTTCTCGATCTCCGTCGCGAGCTCCTCGGCGCCCTTCTCGCTCGAGCGATAGTGGATGCCGACCCGGAATCCCTCGCTCGCGAGTCGGCGGCAGCAGGCCGAGCCGATCCCCGTTCCGCCCCCCGTCACCAGCGCGACCGGCTGATCGCTCATCGCTCCATCCTCCCGCCGCGCGCGTTGCCCGACTCGAAGGGATAGTCGGGGTAGTCGATGTCCCGGAAGAGGCCGACGCGCGCGCCCTTGATCGTGTAGATCTCCTCGTCGTCGATGAGCACGGTCCCGTCTCCCACGACCATCGACGCCCCGGCATTCTTCAGCTCGGTATAGCGCTTGATCGTGATTTCGTAGCGCATCACGCCGTCGTGGGGTCGGATCTGGCCGAAGAACTCGACCTCGCCGCAGCCCAGGGCGCGCCCC
>CAYXLY010000696.1:0-1925 GCA_964466005.1 uncultured Spirochaetaceae bacterium
GTCGGCTCGTGGGCTCGACGGCATGCGTCACGCCGTCTATGATGCGCCGCCCAACGCCGAAGGAGAGGCCACCTTGGCCAACCACAAGTCCGCCCTCAAGCGAATCCGCCAGTCAGAACGCCGCCGCAAGCGAAACCAGCACATCCGGACCCGCATGCGGACGGTGGTGAAGCAATGCCGGGAGGCCTTCGAGGCCGGCGATCCCCAGCGCGCCGCCGAGGCCTTTCGGACGGCCGAGCGCGAGATCCGGCGGGCGGCGACCAAGGGCGTCATCCCCAAGCAGAGAGCCGACCGGAGCGTCGGCCGCCTGGCGAAGCGGCTGAACGAGGTCGCTGCCAGCTGAGGCCAGCTGAGGCCAGCTGAAGGCGCGTCGCCTCAGGAGGCCAGCGAGAGCACGAGCTGCTCGAGCGCCCGATCGGGGGCGAGGACGCCCCCTCCCTTCAGCTGGACGTCGGCGCGGTGGATCGCGCGCAGGCAGGCGACGAGCCTGCGAGGGGCCAGTCGACGCGCCTGCTGCTCGATCTTGCGGGCGACGAAGGGCGGCCCGCCCACCGGCTCTCCATGCGCAGCCCGGACCAGCTTCCGGAAATGCGACGCCAGGGCCCCCAGAACGACGGGCGCCGGCGCGCCCTGCCCCAGCATCCGCGCGAGCAGATCGATCGCCTCGGCGGTCCGCCCCTGACCGATGGCGTCGGTGAGATCCCAGATCGGCTCCTCTGCCACCGTGGCCACGGCCTGCTGGACGTGCTCCCGCCGGATCGGACTCCCGGGGCCCGCCAGCAGGCCGGCCTTCTCGATCTCCTGCCGCAGCAGCAGGAGCTGGGGCCCGACGCGCTCGGCCAGCAGCTCGGCGGCGTCGGGCTCGAGCTGGACACCCTGCGCGCGCGCCTCTCGAGAGAGGAAGGCCCCGAGGTCGCGCGCCCGGGTCGGCGCCTCGCAATCGACCCGCGCGGCCGGCTCGCGGAAGGCCTTCACCCACTTGTGTCGCTTGTCGATCTTGGCCGTCACGACGACCAGGATCGCGACGGAATCGGAGGAGGCGCCCTTCAAGGCCTGCTCGAGGGCCGTCGCCCAGGCGGCGTCGATCTTCGGCCCCCGCCCCTCGAGCTCCCGCACGAGGACGAGTCGGCGAGCGGCCATCACCGGCAGGCTGGCGAGCGCCTCCTCCAGACGGCCCGGAGTGGCGCGGCCGACCTCGAGCCGGTCCAGGTTGAAGTCCCGCGGCCCGTCTCCGAGGATCGCAGACTCCAGCGCCGACCACGCATCCTCGCGCAGGAGCGGCTCCGAGCCCGCCAGCAGATAGGCCGGTCGCAGCGTGCCCTGCTCGAGCTCCGCCCGCAGATCGACGACGTTCATCCGCTCGTCTCCGGAGAGGCCATCGGGTGCTCCATCAGCTCGAGCGTGTCGGCCACCCGGACCGCCAGCTGGTCCGAGAGTCTTCGCAGGAGCTCGAGTCGGTTCGTCCTCATGACCTCGACGTCGGCGCTCGCGAGGTAGACGCCGCTCTCGGTGAGCATGGCGGGATCGAGACGCACGACGTCGCCACTCGCGCGAACGACCTCGAGGTCGAGCTGCAGGGTCAGTGCGAACTCGAGAGCCGCGACGAAGCTCGAGAAGCTCCGGCTGCGGATGTCCAGCGGGCGGATGCGGCCCCGCAACACGAGCTCGGCCCGCGAGGGATCGTCGACGAGGTCCACCCCCGCCCGGGCGGCCATCTCGCGACGCAGGGCGTCGGTGAGGATCCGATCGAGCCAGGGCTCGGGGGAGTCGTTGCGGAGCGCGATCACGGCGAGGCGGACGGGATCCCGGTCCACTCCCTCCGCGTCGGCGCGACGGGCCAGCTGGCTCTGGTAGCCGCATCCCGCCACGAGCAGCCACAGGACGATCGCCCATGCCCATCCGGGGCCGCAGCCGGAGACGACCCG
>CAYXLY010000697.1:0-1920 GCA_964466005.1 uncultured Spirochaetaceae bacterium
TGGTAGAGGGCGATCCGACTCGTCTCGTCGCCATTCAGGCCGGCGGCGGCGCTCTGGAAGGATTGCCAGGCGTCGAAGGGGCGGCCGCGCCGCGCCAGCAGCGGCGCCACTCGGAAGTGGATCTCGGCGTTCCGGGGCTCGGCCGCGAGCACCTGACGATAGAGCTTCAGCGCTCGTCGCCAGCGCAGTCCTTCACGCAGTCCATCCGCCTGCTCGACGAGACGTCTGCGGTCATAGGCGATCCGACGACTGAAGAGAGGCACGGTCGATCTCCGCCCCGATGGCGCTCCCGGCCCTGTTCGCAGGGTCCGAGCGGGCCGCTCGGCGCGGTCCGGTCCCTTCGCCATCGCCGATGATCGGATCGTCCCGACGGGCCCGGAGCCCGGTGATCGGCATCACTCGCGATCGGGAGTCGGCTCGACGAGGCGGCTCCGGTCACCGGCCCGGATCAGAGCTCGGCGCTGTCGATGCTCTCGTTTCCCGACTCGTGGGGGCCACCGAAGGGATCGACCGTCGAGGTCGTCGCCGCGACGACGAGCGCATCGGCGAAGGCGATCTGCTCGGCCTCGGCCGGACGGGCTCGGAAGGGGATGCGGTGCAGCGTGTACAGGACCATCGCCAGATGGATGGAGGCAGTGAAGGAGAAGAGGCTCGCCGGACCGGCCAGCTGCATGAGCGAGGAGGCCAGGACCGGACCGATCATGGCCCCGACGGCATAGGCCAGGAGCAGCCCGCTGGCGGCCTCCACGTATCCCTCGGGCCGCACGAAGTCGTTGGTATGCGCCACGCTCACGGCGTAGATCGGAAAGGCGAAGAGGCCGTAGGCGAAGGCTCCCGCGAAGAGGAGCGAGTCCGGTGTCTCGCCGAGCCAGGCCAGGGCGAGGCCGACCGCCGCCGCGCCGACGCAGGTCAGGAGGATCACGCGTCTTCGATCGATGCGATCGGAGAGGGTGCCGAAGGGCCATTGCCCGACGGCGCCCGCGAGGACGGCGATGCTCATGAAGAGCGCCACCTGCTCGCTGCCGCCTCCCTGGCGCTGGACGAAGAGCGGAGCCAGCGACCAGAAGGACCCGTTGGTCAAGCCGACCGTGAGGCATCCCGCGAGACCGATGGGTGAGGTCGCGTAGAGCTCCGGGAACCGGATGTGCACCGCCTCGATCGGCTCCGGGACGGAGGCCCGGGTGAGGGCGAGGGGAACCGCCGAGAGCGAGACGAGGATCGACGAGACGGAGAAGAGCGGGAAGTCCGTCGGCTCGTCCATCAGGAGCATGAGCTGTCCGATCGTGATCACCGTCAGGTTGATGATCGTGTAGACGGAGAAGACGAAGCCGCGGTTCTCGTTGGTGGACTTCTCGTTGAGCCAGCTCTCGATGATCATGAAGAGGGTGGCGAAGCAGCCGCCGGTCAGGATCCGCAGCCCCCACCAGGCCCAGGGCGAGAGCAGGATGGCGTGGGCGAGGACGACCGTCGAAGCGATGGCGACCATGGCGGCGAAGGCACGCACGTGGCCCGCCCGGCGGATCATGCGTGGGCCGTAGAGGCAGCCGAGGGCGAAGCCGAGGAAGTAGGCGGAGCCGAGCACTCCGATCTCGACGGCCGAATAGCCCTCGAGCGCCGCGCGGACCGGCAGGAGGGTCCCCTGCAGCCCATTGCCCATCAGAAGAAGGGCGGCGCTCAGCAGCAACGCGAAGATCGGAGCCAGGACGGCGGTCATCGGGATTCCGGAGGAGGCCAGCGAGCGTCGGCTGCCGGGCGGGGGCGGTCTACGACGCCGTTGTCCGGGGGATTTAGGGAACTGGCTGTGCGGCGGCAAGAGCGAGCACGCAATCGGGCTCGTTCGGGCATCGGTGTCCCGGAATCGGTCGCGGCATCGGGAGCCTCACGCCGCCTCGGACGCGGGGGCTCTCAGGACTGGAGGAC
>CAYXLY010000698.1:0-1914 GCA_964466005.1 uncultured Spirochaetaceae bacterium
GGGCTTGATCCAGTCTCCCTGGATCATCCCGGGGCTCCCGACGGCGGCGACGAGGATGTCGGCCGAGCGACAGAAGGACGCGAGATCCCGCGTTCGCGAGTGGCACATCGTGACCGTCGCGTTGCGCTGCTGGAGCAGGATCGAGACGGGCTTGCCCACGATGTTGCTGCGACCGATCACGACGGCGTGAGCGCCCTCGAGCGGGACCTCGTGACGGTCGAGCACCGCCATCACGCCGAGTGGCGTGCAGGAGACGAGTCGGGCGTTGCCGAGCAGGAGGCGGCCGAAGTTGAGCGGATGCAGGGCGTCGGCATCCTTCGCCGGCTCGATCGCCTCGGCGACCTTCTCGGGAGAGATCTGTCTCGGAAGCGGGAGCTGGACCAGGATGCCGTCGACGCCGTCGTCCGTATTGAGTCGATCGAGGAGCGCGAGCAGGTCCGCCTCCGTCGTCGACTCCGGGAGCAGGTGCTCGGCCGACTCCGCGCCGATCCTCGCACAGGCTCGTTGCTTGCCCTTGATGTAGGAGCGGCTGGCCGGATCATCGCCCACGAGCACGACGGAGAGGCTCGGCGGGCGATGCCCCGCCTCGACGAGCTCGGCGATCTCCTTGGCCATCTCGTCGCGCATCTGATTGGCGAGGCCGAGGCCGTCCACGACCACGGTCTCGATCGGGGTCTCTCGGGACACTGCCATCAGGCGGCGCTCTTCTTGCTCTTGGCCTTGCTCGGCTTCTTCTCGGAGCCCCCGGAGCCGCTCTCGGAGCCGCTCCCGCTGCCCGAGCCGCTGCCCGAGCCGCTGCCCGAGTCGGAGGACGAGTCGGAGGACGAGCCGGCTCCGCCGCTGCCCTCGCCTGCGTTCGACCCGGAGCTCGCGCTGCTGCTTCCGTAGCCGTCGGCATACCAGCCGCCGCCTTTCAGGATGAAGCCCGGCGCCGAGAGCAGCCGCTTGGCCTGTCGGCTCTTGCACTCGGGACAGGTCTTGATCGGATCTTCGGTGATGCGCTGCTCGCGCTCGAACTCGAAGCCGCATTTCTGACACTGGTAATCGTAGGTGGGCATCTTCTTGCGCTCCTGAGCCCGCTTTTCCTCCGCGAGTCGACGGGCTGGGGCGGCTGTCCGGGCTTCTCGGGGAGAGCCCGGGCCGGACGCAGGGGACGTCGACGGGAGACGGGACGGCGCCCTTGATATCCCATTCGCTTTCCGCTGCCAACGGTTGGGTGGGGTCGATTCCGCTCGCTCGAGCCCGAACGTCGACGCGCGCGGCTCGTTCAGGCCGTTCGGGGCGAGCCGGCCGGCTCGACGAGGATGGTCTCGGCCTCCTCCTCGTCCCGGGTTTCTCGTCGGCTCTCCCCCGCGAGGTAGGCGATCTTACCCTCGACGAGCCCCTCGACGAGGGGATCCGGGTCGGCGTCCGTCTCGAGCGTGTCGAGCAGCGAGAGATGGGTCTCGGCGGCGGATCGGAGAGCCTCTGCCAGACGCGAGCGCAGGGCGCGCATCTCCCGGATGTCCTGGGCCAGCCGCGCGGCCCGCCGATGGGAGGCATCGAGGATCTTCTCCGCTCTCAGCTCCACCTCGGCGAGATGGAGCTCGGCCTTGCGCTCCGCATTCAGGCGCATCTCCTCGGTCATGGCCTTCGCGCTGGTCAGCGTCTCCTTGAGCAGGTCCTCCTGGGCCGAGAGCTCCTCGACCCGCCTCTCCAGGCGTCGGATCCGGTCGGCCTGGCTGTCGTTCTCGCGCACCAGACCCTCGTAGTCCTCGGAGACGATCCGCAGGAAGGACTCGACCTCCTCGGGGTCGTAGCCTCTCATGCGTCGCGCGAAGCGATGGGTCTGCACGTCGAGGGGTGTCATGCGCATGCGGAGATCTCCTGGCAAGGGCGGACGCTCTGTGGCAGAAGATCGGCCAGCTCGCCGGA
>CAYXLY010000699.1:0-1904 GCA_964466005.1 uncultured Spirochaetaceae bacterium
GGCTCGGGCTCGGGCTCGGGCTCGGGCTCGGGCTCGGGCTCGGGCTCGGGCTCGGGCTCGACGACAGGGTATCGCGATCGCGACGGCGTCGACCCCGCTCCCCGTGCACTCCGCTCCCCGGCGGCTTCGAATCCCGCCGACGGGAGACTATGCTCCCGCCTCCGAAGAGACGAACCGACCGCCCCGGAGAAGACCGTGACCGACGCCCAGCCGCTTCCCCTCGAAGGCCTTCGCATCCTCGCGATCGAGCAGATGCAGGCCATCCCCTTCGGCACCCAGCTCCTCGCTCGCATGGGCGCCGACGTCGTGAAGATCGAGCATCCCAAGCAGGGCGAGGCGGGCCGGACGGGCCTGCCGAGCATCCCCGACGAGGACGGCTCCCGGGTCGGCGCGACCTTCCTGCGCAACAACCTCGCCAAGAGAAGCGTGGGCATCGACCTGAAGAGCCCGAAGGGCGCCGAGCTCGTCCGCCGACTCGTTCCGCACTTCGACGTCGTGACCGAGAACTTCAAGCCGGGCACCATGGAGCGGCTCGGACTCGGCTACGAGACGCTGGCCGAGATCCATCCCCCCCTCGTCTACGTCTCCGTCTCGGGCTTCGGCAGCCTTCGCGAGACCCCCTACGGAGACTGGCCCGCCTACGCCTCCGTCGCCGAAGCGATGGGCGGCTTCTACTCGTTCCGGCCCGAGCCGGGCCGACGACCGAACATCGGCGTGGCGGGCGCGATCGGCGACATCGGAACGGGCCTCTTCGCGATGATCGGATTGCTGGCCGCGCTGCAGGGCCGTCGACGTACGGGCCGCGGGCAGAAGGTCGACGTGGCGATGCTCGACGCGATCATCTCGATCATGGACATGGTCGCCTTCAATCCCTCGATGGGGATCGAGGACAACAGCATCGCCGCCTGGCCGGGCATCCTGCAGGCCTTCGAGGCCAGCGACGGGCTCTTCCTGATGCAGGTGGGTCGCGAGCACCAGTTCGAGAAGCTGGCACGCGTCATCGGGAGGCCCGAGTGGCTGGAGGACGACCGATTCCGCAGCCGCGAGGGGTGGAGCGAGAATCTCGAGAACGTGATCCGACCGGCCGTCGAGGCCTGGGCCGCCGACAAGACGAAGCTCGAGGCGAGCCGCCAGCTGGCCGAGGTCGGCGTCGCGGCGGGGCCCAGCTACGAGGGCGACGACCTGATGAGCGATCCCCATGTCGAGGCCCACGACATGATCGTCGAGGTGCCGGCCGACAGTCCGACCGGCGTGATCCGCGTCCACGGCAATCCGATCAAGTTCTCCGGGAGTCCGGAGGGCCCCAAGGATCGCTGGCCCCGACTCGGCGCGCATACCGACGAGGTCCTGCGACAGGACCTCGGCCTCGAGGGCGCCGATCTCGAGGCGCTCCGCGCAGAGGGCGTGATCCGGTAGCGCACCTCGAGCTCCGCGCCTCGCGACCGGCTCGCGGCCCGTCGGAGACGGTCGGCCTCAGGCGACCGGCGAGACCCGGACCGGAATGCCGTTCAGCACGGCGTTCCCGCTCGGCACGTCGACCCGCTCGTCGTCGGCCAGCACGTTGCTGTTCACGCCGGCATGGCGCGCTGCAACGCCCATGCGGATACCCGACACGTCGTGCCCCCATCCATGCGGCAGGCAGACGACGCCGGGCATCACCGAGTCGGAGAGCTCGATCGGAGCCCGGAGCACGCCGGCTCTCGAGCGCACCTCGCAGTCGCCGCCCTCCGCCAGGGCCAGCCGCTCCGCATCCTGGGGATGCACCAGCAGGGTGCAGCGAGAGCGGCCCGAGACCAGCGTGTCGATATTATGCATCCACGAGTTGTTCGAGCGCACGTGACGACGACCGATCAACAGCAGCTCGTCGCCCTTCCGATCCCGATCGAAGGCCGCCTCGACACGCG
>CAYXLY010000700.1:0-1883 GCA_964466005.1 uncultured Spirochaetaceae bacterium
GCCTACCGGGAGGAGAGGCGGAAGACGAAGAGCGCCACCGAGGACGCCCTCGAGAAGCGACGGAGCGCCCTGCAAGCGCGCATGCGACGCCGCCGACGGGGAGACCGGGAGCGTCACGCGCGCACGCGCGGTAAGTCCCCGATCAGCCTCTGGTAGAGCGGCTCTTTCGCACCGGACCTCGCACCGGACCCCGCACCGGACCTCGAGCCGGACCTCGAGCCGGTCCTCGCATCCACAGCCCGCATCGGATCGAGAGCCGATCGGCTCGGATCGGATCCAGGACGCCTCTCGGTGCGACATCCGGACCGGCCTCCCATGGAGGGCTGTGGTAAACCTGCGGCAGCAGGCGCTCAGGGGCCCGTCAATCGCGGTCGTCCGGCCTGAATCGGAGTGCGTCGCGACATGGGGATCTCGATCCTGGGCTGGGGCACGGCCCTTCCCTCGAAAATCGTCACCAACCAGGATCTCGAGAAGACGCTCGACACGAGCGACGAGTGGATCTTCGAGCGCACCGGCATCCGCGAGCGGCGCATCGGCAGCCATACGGCCGATCTGGCGATCGAGGCGGGTCGCGCCGCGCTCGCCCACGCCGGAGTCGAGCCCGCGAGCATCGATCTCCTGATCCTCTGTACGACCACTCCCGACGAGACCGTCCCGGCGACGTCGGCGCGCGTGCATCACGAGCTCGGTCTCGGCGGCGGCGCCTTCGATCTGAACGCGGCCTGCTCGGGCTTCGTCTACGGGCTCGTCGCAGCGAACGGGATGCTCGCGGCCGGAAACAGCCGGATCCTGCTGATCGGCGCGGAGACCCTGAGCCGGGTCACGAACTGGGAGGACCGCAATACGGCCGTCCTCTTCGGCGACGGCGGCGGCGCTCTGGTCCTCGAGCGCAGCGCCGACGAGGGTCAGCTCCTCGCCTGGGATCTCGGTCTCGATGGCGAGGCCCGTGAGATCCTGAAGGCAGAGGTCGGAGGCACGATCGAGATGGATGGCCGGGAGGTCTTCAAGCGGGCGGTGCGGGTCGTGGTCGACTCTGCGACCCGCACGCTCGAGGCCGCCAAATGCCGCCCCGAGGACGTCGCGCTGATGGTTCATCATCAGGCCAACATCCGTATCATCCAGGCAGCCTGCGACCGGCTCGGGATCGACCGCGAGCGCGCGGCGCTGGTACTCGACCGCACGGGCAACACCTCGTCGGCCTCGATCCCGCTGGCGTGGGTGGATGCGATCGCCGCGGGACGGCTCGCGGAGGGGGATCGGATCCTGCTCACGGGCTTCGGCGCGGGCATGACGTGGGGCAGCGCGCTGGTCAGGTGGCAGATGCCCGTGCCGGACAGCCAGCCCCAGCGGTCGGGAGGAACCGGAGGCGATTCTCATGGCGAATGACGGAAGCAAGAGGAGAGTGGCCGTCACCGGCCTCGGAGTGGTCTCACCGGTCGGGGTCGGAAGCGAGAGATTCTGGCAGGGTCTGCTGTCGGCCCAGCCGACGGGCGAGCGCCGCGCGCACGATTTCGATCCCAGCACCTGCTACGACGATCCCCGACTCCTGCGCCGAGCGGATCGCTTCGAGCAGTTCGCGATCTGCGCTGCACAGGAGGCGCTGATGCAGTCGGGCCCGCTCGACGCCGATCCCGAGCGCGTGGGCGTCCTCATCGGCACGGGGATCGGCGGCGCCGAGACCCACGAGGCGCAGACCCTCGTGCTCGAGAGCAAGGGCGGACGACGCGTGTCGCCGTTCACGGTTCCCATGATGATGGCCAACGCGGCGGCGGCCGCCGTCTCGATCCGAAACGGCTTCCAGGGTCCCTGCGAGACGATCTCGACCGCCTGCGCGACCGGCACCCACGCGATCGGGACGGCGGCTCGGTGGATCCAGTGGGGTG
>CAYXLY010000701.1:0-1874 GCA_964466005.1 uncultured Spirochaetaceae bacterium
GCGGAGATGAAGACGGGCGGGTCCGGCACGTCGATCGGCCCCGGATTCCAGGTCGGGGGCAGGAGCGAGAAGTCGTAGTAGCGGCCCTCGTACCGGAGCTCCTCTTCTCCGCGGAAGGCGCGGAAGATCGCCTTCACGGACTCGACGTACTCCTTCATGCGCGGGCCCGGCGGCGTGAACTCCGCGCTGTAGCGCCTCTCGACGTGCGCCTTCACCTGGCTGCCCAGCCCCAGCACGAAGCGGCCGCCGGTCGCCTCCGCGAGCTCCCAGGCGATCTGGGCCGTCACCATCGGACTTCGAGCGAAGGCGACCGCGATCCCGGTTCCCAGCAGGAGCCGCTCGGTGGCGAGCGCGGCGGCGGCGGAGCTCAGGTAGGCCGTGCGTCCGGACTCGGTGAGCCAGAGCGCTCCGAACCCGGCCTCCTCGATCTCCCTCGCGTGGACCTGCATGTCCTGCAGGCGCCGCGGGTGGGCCATGATGTCGAGCTCCATGACGTTCTCCTCGTCTCAGTCGAGCGGGTGGGCCGGCTCGATCTCGAAGTTGTTGAAGAGCACGTTGTAGGCGTGCCAGGTATTCCAGTGCTCCGTCAGGTATCGGATCCTGCCCTGGTCGTCGAAGCGGAACACGAAGCAGTAGACGTTGGTGTAGTCCTGGCCCCGGTGGGTTCTGGCGTGCATCGTGTGTTGGCGAACGACGTAGTCCCCGTCGGCGAGCACGAGGACGTCCTCGTTGCGACAGGTCGAGAGATCGTAGGCGTCGACGCCCGACTCGTCCCGACGGGCCGTACCCGCTCCGGTCAGGATGCGTCGGATCGACTCGATGCCCTTGTGCTCGGTCCTTCCCGGCTCGCCGCCCACGAAAGGCAGGCCGTTCCACCAGACCGCATCCTCGGCGAAGAGGAGCGACTTGTCTCCAGGGTCGTTCACGTCGAAGAGCTTCTCCGTCGTCTCGATGTTGCGCTTCTCCTGAGGGGTATGGCTCGGCATGGATCCTTCTCCGTATGCGGGTATCGGTCGATTCTCGAAGAGGACGCGGGCCCGTAAACGAGCTCGCGCGATCGTCGAAAATACCCGATCCGGCCCTCGCGGGCGGCTCGGATTCGATGCGGCGTGCACCCTGTCTCGGGGCCCGGCAGAGATGGTACGCTGCGTACACGAATGAGTCTCCCGAATCCGAGAATCCCCGTGCCCGGCGTTCATCGACCTGCCGAAGGCCTCATCGTCTGCCTGCTGATCATCGGAGTCCTCGCCGCATTCCCGTCCGTGGGCTCGGCGGCGGACCCGGGCAACGGAGACACGGAAGGATCCCGGGTGGGCCCTGAGGTCGCCTTCGGACCGACGACTGGCCTGGTCTACGAATCCGGGGCGTCCCGACTCGAGCTCCATCTGCTCTCCTGGCTTCGAGCGGAGACGGATACACGAGCCGGAGACGACACGGACGTGACCGCGACGATCCCGGTCGCCCGGTTCATCGTGCAGGGCAGCCTCTTCGAGGAGAAGCTGCATTTCTTCGTGCAGCCGGAGCTGTCTGGAACGCGAGACGACGAGCTGCTCGATCTCTTCGCGGAGTGGGTGGTCGGCGAGCGGCTGCGGATTCGAGCAGGCCAGTTCAGGACACCGTACTCCCGGGCGTTCATCACGGCGCTCTCGAATCTGGAGCTGATCGATCGAGGCTTCGTCGTCGACGAGTTCGCGCTGGGCAGGGATACCGGCGTGATGGCCTCGGGGAGTCTCGCCTCCGGCATGCTCCACTACGACTTCGGCGTCTTCAACGGTGCGGGCATCAACGATCTCTCCGGCGACCGGGATGCCCCGCTGGTGGTCGCCCGCACCGAGCTTCGTCTCGGAGACGTCGTGCCCTACGACCAGGCTCCC
>CAYXLY010000702.1:0-1873 GCA_964466005.1 uncultured Spirochaetaceae bacterium
CGCCGAGTCGAGGCGGATCTTCCAGATCTTCCGATCCTTCTCTCCGGTGGTCGAGGGGCTCTCGCTCGACGAGGCGTTTCTCGATCTGACGGGCACCGAGCGTCTGCTGGGGCCGGCTCGCGACCTCGGCGAGCGACTTCGGCGCGAGGTGCGCGCGGTGACCGGATTGCCGGTCTCGGTCGGCATCGGACCCATCAAGATGGTGGCGAAGATCGCCAGCGGCGCGGCGAAGCCCGACGGCCTGCTCGAGGTTCGGTCCGAGGAGGTCCGTCGATTCCTCGACCCGCTGCCCGTTCGCAAGCTCTGGGGCGTGGGACCGGTCGCCGGCGAGAGACTCGACCGGCTCGGCTATCGGACGGTGGGGGACCTGGCAGCCGCCGAGCGGACGCGGCTCGGGCGGGATCTCGGAGACTGGGGCATCGCGCTCGCCCGTCTGGCGGCGGGCGAGGATCTGCGCGAGGTCGAGCCGCATCGGGAGGCGGTCTCGCTCTCGGAGGAGAACACCTTCGATCGCGACGTGCAGGATCGGAGCCTGCTCGAGGCGACGATCCGGACCCATGCGGAGGCGGTGGCGCGTCGCCTGCGGCGACAGGATTGGCTGGCGCGTACGGTCGTCTTGAAGTGGCGCCCGGGGCGTCGGCGGCGCGAGGGGCCGCGGGGCTATCCCGTGCGGACCCGGCGACGAACCCTCGCCGAGCCCACCGACGATGGCCGATGGATGGCCTGCGTGGCGTCGTCGCTGTTGCACGACGCGCTCGCCGAGCCGGTCCGGCTCGTCGGGGTCGGCGTGTCCGGGCTGGTGGAGGCTTCGTCCACGCCCCTGCAGATGCCTCTGTTCGAGACCGAAGGCTTCGACACCGGAGGCGTCGACACCGGAGACGGCTTAGGAGACCGGCCCGGGGCCGACGCGGAGCCCTTCGGCGCGCCGGCGCGCGCGAGGCGCCGCGAGCTCGATCGGGCGCTCGACCAGCTGGCGGATCGTTTCGGGGATGGAGTGGTCCGCCGGGCCAGTCAGGCCGACGTGCATCACGCGACGCTCTCGGGGCAGTGGAAGAAGGGCAGTCGCGACGCGGCGGGGATCCAGGAAGAGGGGGAGAGATGAAGACGGAATCGCGGCGTGGGCTCCGGCTCGCGATGGCCTGGATCGCGCTCGCCGGTCTCGTCGCGCTCGGCGTCGGGTGTGCCACGGCGCGACCGGGCAGGCAATCCTTCCTGAAGATCGACACGCCCCACTTCGAGATCGTGAGCGCACGGGGACGCGAGGAGACGATCGCGCTCGCCCGCAGCCTCGAGCTCTTTCATGCCGGCTGCCTCGCGCTCTTCGGTCTCGAGACCACGCCTCCCGGACATGGACGCACGCGGGTCCTGGCCTTCGATGATCGGACCCTCGGCCGACCCTTCGGCGTCGGGGGAGCAGCCTCCTACCTGGTGCCCACCGTCGATCAGGCCGAGCTCGTGTTTCGGGTTCCCGGCGACTGGAGCGAGCGCACCTCCCGGTCGTTGCGCGCCGACTACGCGCGACGGCTGCTGCGCAGCGTCTCGCCGCGACGCCTCCCGCTCTGGCTCGAGATCGGCCTCGCGGAGGTCGCGAGCGCGATCCAGATTCGCGGCGACGAGATCCGGCTGGGGGCCGTCGTCAAGACGCATGCGGCGCGGATCGAGGACTGGCGCCGATCGAGCTTCGAGGGATTGCTCCGGACGGCGCATCTGGCGGACGCCTCCGCGCGCGAGCGCGCTCTCTTCGAGGCACAGGCCTTCTCGCTCGTGCATGCCCTGGTCTTCGGTCCGTCGGGCCCGGCCAGCCCGGATGCGGGCTTCTCGCGCGCCTATCTCGAGGCATGGCATCGGACGTCGTCCGGGAGCGGGCTGCAGG
>CAYXLY010000703.1:0-1863 GCA_964466005.1 uncultured Spirochaetaceae bacterium
TCGAGCCTCATGGGCCTTCGCTCGTGACGACATGAAGATCCGGACTCTGAGGTCGCGTAAGGGCTTCGAACACCTCCATATCCGGGATCCGGGGCGAACAGGTCGATCCGGGGCGAAGAGGTCGGCGGTCGAAAGGCCCCCCGGACTGCGCGATCTCTCCGTGGGATACCGCTCGTCGAGCAGGCAGCCGAGCAGGCAATGGAAGCGGTCGGCGCCGGGGCCTTCTTGGGGCGTTGCGGGGCTGGAAGACATCGATCGTGTAGGGGAGTTCTCTCCTCCCCCTTCCGTTGCGGTCTCCACCTCCTCGGCGCGCTCGCGTGGGTGTGGTCCGAAGACACAAGTCCGGGCTCCGGGGACCGGCTCGATCGAGGCTGTCCTGCCTAGCGAAACCGGATCCGATCTCCGGGTTAGGCTCCCTCGAGGAGGGGGCGGAGAAGAGCTCGACGAAGAGAAGAGCTCGAGGCCCTCGGGATCAGACGCAGGAACGTGCGAAGTCGTCTGTCGATCGATTAGAAGACCCGCGGAGGGGCCCGTCTCGGAACGGACCCGTGCAGGGCGCCCCGACATCCCGTGCAGGGCTCCCCGACATTCCGTGCAGGGCGCCCCGACAGAAAGGAGGAAGACATCATGGCCGAGGAAGTCAGCGAGAAGGAAGAGCTCCGTAACCGGGTCGAGGCGAAGAGAAAGGATCTCGAGTCTCGCCTCGAGGAGGCGAAGGCGGACTCGCGCAGTGAGGCTCGCGAGGAGGAGAAGAAGATTCGCTCGAAGCTCGAGTCGCTCGAGGAGACGATCAAGGGCGGCTGGGACGATCTGAGCAACGCGGTCGCAGGGAAGCTCAACGACTGGCTGAAGAGGGACTGAGGGGCACGAGGGAGCCGAACCTGATGGACGATCTGATGTCGGCCCGGCTCCAGATGGCGATCAGTCTGGGCTTCCACATCGTCTTCGCGATGATCGGCATCGGCATGCCGGTGCTGATGACCCTGGCGGAGGCGCGGTGGATCCGAACCGGGTCCGAGACGGCGCGCAACCTCGCCAGGGCCTGGGCCAAGGGGACCGCGATCTTCTTCGCGGTCGGCGCCGTCTCGGGCACGGTGCTCTCGGTCGAGCTCGGTCTCCTTTGGCCCGCCTTCATGGAGCATGCCGGGGGAATCATCGGCTTGCCCTTCGGTCTCGAAGGCTTTGCCTTCTTCACGGAAGGCATCTTCCTGGGCGTCTATCTCTACGGCTGGGATCGGATTCCGAGGCGCGCGCATCTGGCTGCAGGCATCGTCGTCGCCATCTCCGGCGCCCTGTCGGCGGTCTTCATCATCATGGTGAACGCCTGGATGAACACGCCCGAGGGCTTTCGGTTCGACGCCGCGACGGGCGTCTTCTCCGACATCGATCCCCTCGAAGCGATGATCACGCCGCATTGGGCTCCGCAATTCATTCATCAGCTGCTGGCGGCCTACGCGGCAGTGGGCTTCGCCGTGGCCGGTATCCATGCCTTCGGACTCCTTCGCGGTCGGGCCCACGCCTTCCACGGTGAGGCGCTGCGTCTGGCCATGTGGATGGCCGTGCCGGCGGCGCTGCTGCTGCCCGTCAGCGGTCATTGGGCGGCGCAGAGGATCGCGCAGTGGCAGCCCGCGAAGCTGGCGGCCATGGAGGGACAGTTCGAGACGCAGGCCAGCGCGCCGCTGCGCATCGGCGGTCTCCCCTTCGAGGAAGAGGCCGAGACGCGGTGGGCCCTCGAGATTCCCGGTGCGCTCTCCTTCCTCGCCTTCAACGACTTCGAGGCGACGGTGACGGGGCTCGACGCCTTCCCGCGCGAAGACTGGCCGCCGGTAGCGGTCGTGCATCTCTCCTTCCAGCTGATGGTGG
>CAYXLY010000704.1:0-1853 GCA_964466005.1 uncultured Spirochaetaceae bacterium
GCCACCACGTCGTCGAGAGAGATCTTGCGCTTCTCGATCCCCTCGAACCCGTCGCGCCCGGTGTAGGTCTCCTCACCGACGAGCTTGCCCTCGTCGGCGTCGACCGGCCAGACGACCGCCATGCGCGTCTCGTAGAGGTAGTAGGCGTCGGCGTCGTCGACCTCGATGCCCATCGCGCGCAGCGTCGCCCCCGGATAGGCCATGCGCATGATGCCCTCGGTCAGCACGCCCTTCTCGTCGACGATCACGCGATCGCAATCGAGCTCGAGACGATGCGCACCGGTCTGGACGATCGTGAGGTCGTAGAACTTCCGCACGGCGTCCTTGCTGCCGTCGGGGTTCATGATCGGATTCTCGGGATCGTCGTGCATCACGTAGCGCGGCCGCTCGCTGAGCGTCGCCACCACGCCCTCGATGTCGGCCCGCGCCTCGGCCTTCATGTGGGCGAGCACGAGCTCGAGGTTGCGGCGCCGGGTCGGGTCGCTCTCCTCGGCGAGCCGCTGCTCGACGAGCTTCCAGGTCTTGTTCGGATCGAGCTTCATGGTGCCTGTCTCCTTGATCGGTTCGCTTTGGATCGTCGTCCTGCCGCATGCCCTTGCGCAAGGGCAGGATCGCCCTCGTCCCCGCCTTCCTTCGCGCGATTCAGGCCGCTTCGAAGTCCTCGATTCTCATCTCGTCCTGGAGCCGGCGATAGGTCTTGAAGTCTCCGGGAAAGAGGAAGGGCGCGCGGCCGTTCGCCTGGCGGTAGTAGCTGTTGCAGGACGCCTCACCCCAGGAGTAGAGCGGGAACTGGCCGAGCATCCAGTCGTTGTAGTCGCGGTTGCGCTCCTCCTTCACGTCGATCGCGCGCAGTCCCGCCTGCTGCTTCGCCTCGAGCAGGCGGACGATCGTGGCGACGTTCTGCTCGACGGTCATGAAGTAGGGGACGTTCAGGACGAGGCCGTTCGGGCCGACGGCGAAGAAGTAGTTCGGGAAATGCGGCGCCGCGATGCCCTTGAAGGCGTCCGGGCCCTCGGCCATCGCCTTGGCGAGCGACTCGCCGCCGCGGCCGACGACCTCGATCCGGTCGAAGTCGAGGATCCGATAGCCCGTACAGTAGACGATCACGTCGACCTCGATCTCGCGGCCGCCGGCGACGACGATCGAATGCGGGCGTACCTCCTCGAGTCCGGCCGGGACGAGCTCGACATGGTCCTCGTTCAGCGCGGGATAGAAGTCGTCCGACACGAGGCCGCGCTTGCAGGCATAATGGCTCTGCGGCGTCAGCGCCTCGCGAAGCGCCGGGTCCTCGATCGCCTCGTCGATGAACTTGCGGGCGCGCGCCTCGAACTGCTCCATCCGCTTGTGGCCGAGGGTGGCGGCCTCGTGCACGAAGCTCATCATGAAGCGCTGGGTCCAGCGCGTGAGCTCGATCAGCGCCGGGATCCGGCGATACCAGGCGCGCTTCGACGCGGAGTAGGGCTTGCGGCCGCGGGGCATGATCCAGTTCGGCGTGCGCTGCAGGACGGTCATCCGGGCGGCCCGCCGGGCGACCTCGGGCACGATCTGGACGGCGCTCGCCGCCGAGCCGACGATCGCGACGTGCTTGCCCTCGAGCGCCACGTCGTGTCGCCAGGCCGTCGAGTGCCAGCTCGGCCCCTCGAAGTCCTCCATCCCCTTCACGTCGGGATGGAGCGCCGTGTGCTGATTGCCCATCGCGTTGATCACGACGTCGAAGTCGAGGCTCTCGCCCGCCTCCGTGTGGAGCCGCCAGAAGCCCTCTTCCTGGTAGAGGGCCCGGGTGATGCGCGTATTCAGCCGGACGTGGGGATCGAGGCCGAACTCGGTCGCACAGCGCTGGAGATAGGCCTCGA
>CAYXLY010000705.1:0-1852 GCA_964466005.1 uncultured Spirochaetaceae bacterium
CGGGACCGTCACGGTGATCGTCTGCTGGCCCTCGACCCGACCCGTGCCCCGGCAATCCGTGCAGGGATTCTGGATCACCTCTCCGGCGCCGCCGCAGACGTCACAGGGCCGGTTCACGCGAAAGAAGCCCTGCTGGAACACGAGCTGACCGGTGCCCTCGCAGCGGCCACAGCGCGCGGGCGTCGAGCCCGCCGCGGCGCCCGAGCCCGTGCAGGTCTCGCAGCGCTTCATCTTCGGGATCTTCAGCGTCGGCTGACAGCCATCGAGCACGTCCTGCAGCTCGATTTCGAGGTTGTATCGGAGGTCCGCACCGCGCTGGCCGCGCCCGCGACGACTTCCGCCGCGGCCGCCCGCGCCCCCGAAGATGTCGCCGAAGAGATCGTTGAAGAGATCGCCGAAGTTGCCGAGGTCGCCGAAGTCCGCCCCCGGCCCCCCGCCGGCGCCCCCGAGCCCCGCATGCCCGAACCGGTCGTAACGTGCCCGCTTCTCCACGTCGGCGAGGACGGCATAGGCCTCGGAGACCTCCTTGAAGCGGTCCTCGGCGGAGGGATCGTCGGGGTTGCGATCCGGATGGTATTGCAGGGCGAGCTTGCGATAGGCCTTCTTGAGATCGGCCTCCGAGGCCCCGCGATCGACTCCCAGGACCTCGTAATAATCCCGCTTGCTCAAACGCTCATCCCCTCTCGCCCGGACGGGCGACGCTGATGACTGGCTCGCAGGCCCCCCTCGGCGGGCTGCGGCTCACGGCGGGAGAGACTCGTCCCATGAGGCCAAAAGTCAACCGGGGACGCGGGGAGGGGAGCCTCAGTCGGGGCTGTCGCCGCCCTCGAAGGACGCGTCCTCGGCATCCTCGGCCGAGCCGAGGCGGGCGTAGAGCTTCTCCGTCAGGCCGTAGCTGAGCCTCGAGAGCTCCTCGATCGCGCGCTCGAGGGCCTCGGGGTCCTGCCCCCCGACGAGCCCCCGGGTCTTCTCGACCTGGGCCCGGATGGCCTCCCGATCGTCGGCGTCCACGTCGTCGGCGAACTCCTCGAGGGTCTTCGTCGCCGAGTACATCAGCCCATCGGCCTTGTTCCGCAGGTCGATGAGCGCGCGCAGCGCCTGGTCGGCCACGGCGTGCCCCTCCGCCTCCTGCACGAGCTGCTCGACCTGCTCCTCGGTCAGACCGCTACTGGCGGTCACCTGGATGCCCTGGCTCTTGCCGGTCCCGAGATCCTTGGCCGAGACGCTCACCACGCCGTCGGTATCGATCGCGAAGGTGACCTCGATCTGCGGCACGCCTCGGGGCGCGGGCGGGATGCCGACGAGCTCGAAGCGGCCCAGCGTCATGTTGTCCTCGGCCATCTCGCGCTCGCCCTGCAGGACATGGATGCGGACGACGTCCTGATGGTCCTCGGTCGTCGAGAAGACCTGGCTGCGGGTGCAGGGGATCGTCGTATTCTTCTCGAGGATCTTGGTCGCCACGCCGCCCTGGGTCTCGACGCCGAGGGAGAGCGGGGTCACGTCGAGCAGCAGGACCTCGTCCACCTCGCCCGTCAGCACGCCGCCCTGGATCGCCGCCCCGGCGGAGACGACCTCGTCGGGGTTCACGCCCTTCATCGGCGCTCGGCCGAAGATCGACTCGACCTTGCGCTGGACCATGGGCATGCGCGTCATGCCGCCCACGAGCACCACCTGGTCGATCTCCGAGGGCGAGAGGCCTGCATCCTCGAGCGCGATCCGGCAGGGTCCGTCGAGTCGATTCACCATGTCGGCGACCAGCGTCTCGAGCTCGTCGCGGGTCATCGTATGCACGAGATGCTTCGGGCCGTCCTGATCCGCGCAGATGAACGGCAGGTTGATGTCGGTCTCGGAG
>CAYXLY010000706.1:0-1844 GCA_964466005.1 uncultured Spirochaetaceae bacterium
CCGGGACCGCCATCGTCATGACGGTCGACGCCTACGGTCCGATCTCGGACAACGCCGGCGGCATCAGCGAGATGAGCAATCTCGGCCCGGAGGTCCGTGCCATCACGGACGAGCTCGATGCGGTCGGAAACACCACGGCGGCCATCGGCAAGGGCTTCGCGATCGGCTCGGCCACGCTCACCGTCCTCTCGCTCTTCTCCGCATTCATCCTCGAGGTGAATCACGTCCGGGTCGGCGAAGGTCTGTCTCCGTTGGTGCTCAAGCTCGATGACGCCCCGATTCTCATCGGCCTCCTGCTCGGCGCGTGTCTCCCCTATGCCGTCGGCGCCTCGACCATGATCGCGGTGGGCAAGGCGGCGCAGGCCATCATCGAGGAGATCACCCGCCAGTTCAACGAGATCCCGGGCCTGCGCGAAGGCAAGGCGGAGCCCGAGGGCGCGGTCATCGTCGACATCGCCACACTCGCCGCGTTGCGGCAGATGGTCCTGCCGGGCTCGGTCGCGATTCTCGCGCCGGTCGGCGTCGGCTTCCTGCTCGGCCCCGCGGCGCTCGCCGGCATGCTGGCGGGATCCGTGGCCGTGGGCGCCTCGCTCTCGCTCTTCATGGCGAATGCGGGCGGCGCCTGGGACAATGCCAAGAAATTCATCGAGGCGGGCGGCCTGAAGGGCCATCCGAAGGGCTCCGACGCGCACAAGGCGGTCGTGATCGGGGATACCGTGGGAGACCCCTTCAAGGATACCTCGGGGCCGGGCGTGGCGATCCTGATCAAGGTGATGAGCGTCGTGAGCCTGCTGATCGCGCCCTTGATCGCGACGATCTGAGCCGGCGGCTCCCGCGCGAAGCGACGGCTCTCGGGCGGCCGTCGAGAGGGGCGGGAGCCGGGACTGGACTGTCTCCGAGGGATCGGCGATCCCATGACCGCCGCGACGCGACGCGACATGACGCGAGCCAGCGAAGGGCGGACGGTGGACGAGAACCTGCGGATGGCTGATCGGAGCCAGCGAAAGGAGCAGCGATGGACCTGAACGGCAACTCGGCGATCGTCACGGGCGGCGCCTCGGGAATCGGGCTCGCCAGCGCTCGTCGCCTGGCGGCGCTGGGCGCGCATGTCGTGATCGTCGACATGAACGAAGAGAAGGGCCGAGCGGCGGCGACAGACCTGAAGGGCCGTTTCGTCAAGGCGGACGTCTCCGACGAGGCGCAGGTCCAGTCCGCGGTCGACGCGGCCTCGGAGCTCGGCCCCCTGCGAGCGCTCCTCAACGCGGCCGGGATCGGGTCGGCGATGCGCACCGTGGATCGGGAAGGCAATCCCTTCAAGCTCGATGTCTTCGAGTTCGTCCTGCGCGTGAACCTGATCGGGTCCTTCAACTGCATCCGGCTGGCGGCCGCGGCCATGGCGAGGACGGAGCCGGTCGACGCCGACGGCGAGCGGGGAGCCATCGTCAACCTCGCCTCGGTCGCGGCCTTCGACGGCCAGATCGGTCAGGCTGCCTACTCGGCCTCCAAGGGCGGCGTCGTCGGCATGACGCTCCCGATCGCCCGCGATCTCTCCTCGATCGGCGTGCGGGTGAACACGATCGCTCCGGGGCTGATCGACACTCCGATCTACGGCGAGGGCGAAGGCTCGGAGAAGTTCAAGGCCCACCTCGGCCAGAGCGTGCTCTTTCCGAAGAGGCTCGGCGTGGCGGACGAGATCGCCTCGATGGTCGTGGAGCTGCTGACGAACTCCTACATGAACGCCGAGGTGATCCGGGTCGACGGGGGAATCCGAATGCCTCCGAAATGAGGCCCGGCTCCCCGGCTGGGCTGCCCCCGGGTCGGGATCGAGGCGGATCGTCTCCGAC
>CAYXLY010000707.1:0-1836 GCA_964466005.1 uncultured Spirochaetaceae bacterium
GCCCTGGCGGGTCAGCCGGAGTCTCCGCGCGACCTGATCGATGAGCTGCGCAGCGCCGAGGCGATGGGACTCGGCACGGCCTTCCTCTCCGAGCGGTACAACTCGAAGGAGATCTGCACGCTGAGCGGAGCCGCCGGCGCCGTCACGGACTCGATCCGGATCGCGACGGCCGCGACGAATCACAATACCCGACACCCCATCGTGACGGCCGGCTATGCCCTGACCATGCACGGACTGACCGGCGGGCGCTTCGTGCTGGGGCTCGGACGGGGCATCGCGGCGATGCAGAAGGCGTACGGCATCCCTCCGATCACGACGGCGCAGATGGAGGATTTCATCGGTCTCACCCGACGCCTGCTGAGCGGGGAGGCCGTGATCGGTCATGACGGCCCCGTCGGCTCCTTCCCCTACCTGCAGCTCGGACCGGACGTCGCGGACGAGGTGCCCTTCCTGCTCTGCGCCTTCGGACCGAACTCCCTCGCCCTCGGAGGGCGATGCTTCGACGAGATCGTGCTGCATACGTTCTTCACCGACGAGACGACGGCGCGGGCCGTGAGGACCGTGAAGGAGGCGGCGGAGAAGGCGGGGCGCGATCCCGCCTCCGTGAAGGTCTGGTCGTGCTTCGCGACGATCGGCGACCACATTCCGGAAGATCGTCGGCTCATGAAGTCCGTCGGCCGGCTCGCGACCTATCTGCAGGGCTATGGCGATCTGCTGGTGAGGACCAACCAGTGGGACCCGGGCGTCCTGGAGCGCTTCCGCGCCGATCCCCTGATCTCGACCTTCCGGGGCGGCATCGACGTGCATGCGACGACCGAGCAGCTCGAGCAGATCGCCCACCTGATCCCGGAGGAGTGGCTGACCCATGCCGCGACGGGCTCTCCGGAGCAATGCGCTCGGGCGGTGCGGCATCAGCTCGACCTCGGCTGTGATGGCGTGATTCTCCACGGTGCGACGCCGGCGGAGCTGGCGCCGATCCTGGACGCCTATCGAAGCGCGGACTGAGGGGGACGGAGATGGGGACGGCTCTGGTCATCGGGGTCGGGGCGACGCGCGGCCTCGGGGCTGCGCTCTGTCGCCGCTTCGCGCGCGAAGGACTGCACGTGGTCGCGGCGGGTCGGACCGAAGAGAAGCTGGCGACGGTGGTGGATCAGATCGAGACCGAGGGGGGCCGTGCGCGCTTCGCCGTCGGGGATGCGACGACGGGCGAGGCCGTGTCCGCGTTCTTCGACGCCGCCGAGGAGGCGGGCTCGATCCCGGAGCTGGTCGTCTACAACGTCGGCAACAACCGGCTCTCGCCCCTGGTGGAGATGAGCGATGCGTTCTTCGAGGACGCCTGGCGCGTCGGCTGCTTCGGCGGCTTCCTGGCAGGGCGGGAGGCCGCGAGGCGCATGCTGCCGGCGGGCGGAGGCAGCCTGATCTTCACCGGAGCCACGGCCTCCCTGCGCGCCCGCCCGCCCTTCACGGCCTTTGCCTCGGCCAAGGCGGGGCTGCGCGCGGTCGCTCATGGGATGGCCCGCGAGCTCGGATCGAGAGGGCTGCACGTCGCGCACGTCGTGATCGATGGCGTGATCGACGGCGAGCAGGTGAGCCGACGCATGCCGGAGATCAAGGAGAAGCTGGGCGAAGAGGGGATGCTACAGCCCGATCAGATCGCCGACGCCTACTGGATGCTTCATCGACAGCCTCCGAGCGCCTGGACCCTCGAGCTCGACCTTCGGCCGCATCGCGAGTCGTTCTGATGTGAGGGGTGCGAGAGGCGTGCCGGATCGCGAGGGGTTCATGAGATGGCCTCTAGTGTCCTGTCCCGGGAGTTCGCCTGCATTCGATCGCGTC
>CAYXLY010000708.1:0-1835 GCA_964466005.1 uncultured Spirochaetaceae bacterium
GACGTCCTGAGGGTGCTTCGAGGCGCTGGAGTCGGCATCCTGCGCGATGAGGGCCGGCAGAACGAAGATGCAAATTCGAATCGAACGAAGGGTCGAGATTCGAATTTCGAATCGGAGAGCGCGGTCGCTCAACGCTTCGGGCTCGCCATCGACGGTCCGGCTCTTCGAGAGCCCCGCCCCGATCGGGTCCCGCCGCGTCGGCGGCGCTCGCTCCGCGGGTCGGGTCGTTCCGTGTCGGGTCTAGAGTCGCTCGGTCTCCGGGAGATCCCCCGTCAAGGGCAGGGCGTAGCGTCGGAAAGAGTCGGCGATGTCGTTGCCCTCGACGATGTACTCGGTGGGGAGGGTCCGGGTCCGGGCGGCGACGTCCGAGAGCTCGACCCGGTCGTAGGAGACCGCATAGGGCGAGTCGCTCGTTCGGCGGATCGCGATCGAGCCCCCTGCGCAGCCTTCGACGGCGAGCTCCGCGGCGGTGCGAGCTGCCTGTCGGGCCTCGCGACGATCGACCTCGCTCACGCAGCCGGCGAAGGACCGCTGCAGATAGCCGAAGGTGTCGGCGCGAACGCGCAGCTTCCCGCCGAGACGGTCCTTGATCAGCTGGGCGAGGAAATCACCGAGCGCGCCCGTTCCGGAGAGCTGCACGTTGCCGTGCGCGTCCTTCTCGGCCTCTCCGGCGAGCTTCACCGCGATCGGCGTGCCCTCGGCGTCGTGGATGCCCTCGGAGGTCGCGATCACGCATCGGCCGAGCCGCGAGTAGACCCGGTCGACGTCTCCCACGAAGCGATCGACGTCGAAGGCGACCTCCGGGCAGTAGATCAGGTGGGGCCCCTCGTCCTCGCGTCTCCGCGCGAGGGAGCTGGCTGCCGTCAGCCAGCCGGCGTGACGCCCCATGATGACGTCGACCTTGATCCCGGGCAGCGCCTCGTTGTCGAGGGAGTCGCCGAGCAGTGCGCAGGCCACGAATCGGGCCGCCGATCCGAAGCCCGGGGTGTGGTCGCTCTCGACGAGGTCGTTGTCGATGGTCTTCGGGACGTGGAAGGCACGGAGCGTATGGCCGCGACGTTCGGCGACCTCGTTGACGATGCGGCAGGTGTCGGAGCTGTCGTTGCCGCCGATGTAGAAGAAATAGCGGATGTCGTGGCGCTCGAAGCTCTCGAAGATCTTCTCGCAGTAGGCCTCATCCGGCTTGTCCCGGCTCGAGCCCAGCGCCGACGAGGGCGTCCGGGCGATCCTCTCGAGTCGGTCGATCGGGACGTCCGTCAAGTCGATCAGGTCGTCCTCGACGACGCCCCGGACCGCATGATGCGCGCCGTAGATCCGCCCGATCGCGTCACAGCCCTTCAGCCCCTCGATGGCGCCCACCAGGGATTGATTGATGACTGCGGTCGGGCCGCCGGATTGCCCGATGAGTGCGTTGCCCTCGAGCGTGCTCATCTGCGTTCTCCTCCCGCCGTGCGTCGAGCTCCGAATCCTCGAGGTCCGTCGTCGGGGTCCGGCCTCGAGGATCGCGTGTGGCGCGCCTGGCGCATCGAGCGCCGAGGCCCGGGCGATCGCCCCGATGGATCGATGGTCCGGGCTCTTCGGGATCCTCTTCGAAGGCTAGTTCGGGGCTCCTGGAAAGTCCATGCGGAGTCCGCCGCGACGCGAGCCCGAGGCGTCCCGCCCCAGTCTCGATCGACGGCAGATGCCGTGTGCGCGACCGAAGAAGGTCGGCCCACGGACGCGGTGGGGGCCACGAGAGCGGAGAGGCCTTCGGCGGGAATCGGGTCAGAAGCGGGCGGAGACGGTGGCCCGGATCTGGCGGGGAGGGACCGGATGGAGATGAACGTCCTCGACGG
>CAYXLY010000709.1:0-1830 GCA_964466005.1 uncultured Spirochaetaceae bacterium
GTAGTCGTTCGTCAGCAACGACAGACCGGCGTTGCTGAGGCTCTCGGTGTACAGGTCGTCGCCGATTCGCTTGGCGATCTCGAAGGCGGCGTTGCTGGCCGCGAAGTCACCGGCGACGTGGAGCAGCATCCCGCGCTCGAGATGATAGAGGAGCCGATTGCGCCCACCGAAGGCGCCCTTCTTCTCCTCCTCGACGAGCGCCAGGGCTCCCGGGTAGTCGTCGAGCATCATCTTGTCCACGAGCTGCTGCTGGACCTTCAGGGTCGAGCCGCATCCGAGCGCGAGCAGGACCCACGCCATGAGCAGGGCCAGGCTGCCCGATCGCGGCCGACTCGAGCGGGCCGGGCCTCTTCGATCCGGTTTCATCGCCGGCATGACTCCTCCCGCCCCTCTCGGGTCCCGTTAGAGCCTGAACCGCGAGCGCTCGACGATCTTCTTGATCTTCTTCTGCCCGATCCAGACCTTCTCGTTCGTCTCGAGCTGGATCAGCTCGAGCTCGACCTGGTAGAAGCGGACCTTGGTTCCGCCTGCTGCATCGATGATCGTGTTGATCCCTCCGATCAGCATGAAGTCGGCGCCGATCTCCTTGCCCATGCTCTTCGCCGTCTCCAGCGTGGCGTTCTGGAGCTGATCGAGCCGTTCGTCGCGCATCTCGCCGCGCTCGTCGCGCGAGGCCACGAGGCGGACCCGACCCGAGTTCACGAAGGCGCGCTCGAGATCCTTCGTGAAGGTGCGCGTGTTGATGTGCTCGCTCGACTTGTTCCGCACCGGCCCGACGATCACGGTCGGACGGTCGCTATTCGCCCCCCGCCAGTTCTCGATCCACACCCGGCTCAGGGAGTCGTCGATCATCTCCCGGGAGACCAGCTGGCTGTCCGTGTCGTTCCAGTAGCCCGAGAGATCGACGGCCTCGTCACTCGCGGTGCGCGTCACGCGCGGCGTGCTGGCGCAGCCTCCGAGGATGGACGCCAACGCCAGACATGCGAGCCAGCGGGCCGCGCCCGTCCTTCGCCCTCTTCCTTCACCGCTCGGAACGATCTTCATTTCGTCTCCTCTGATCCCGTGGCCCGTTCGAAATGGGTTAGTCTTCGCATGATCCGGTGTCCGACTCTCGAGGTCAACTACTTCGTCGGATCTCGTGTCGATCTCGTGTTGGGCGAACGCTGGAGCCGGGCTTCGAGAGAGCCCGGAGCATGGAGATCCCCCTGCGCTGAAGGGCCGCTTGGGCATGGCGGCACGGGGGTGGAGTGCACGATCGAGCACGATGGGTTCCGATCGGCCCGCCCACCCGGCGATCGCCGATCGCGGACGACCTCTCGAGAGGTCGTCTCGTCCGAGCCTGGATTCGCAGAGGCAACGGGAGAACGATCATGGAAGAAACGCCGTTCTGCGGTGAAGTCCGACCTCTCCGGGACGGACCCGGCGCGAAGTCCCATCGCCTTCGGGAGCGGAGGAGGCCGGGCAGGCGCCGGGCGGTGACCGTGATTCCCGGTCTGCTGCTGGCCCTCGCATGCCAGAGCGGCGGCTCGCAGGACGCGGGCCCCGATGGAAGCCGTGGCTCCCAGCGGCCTCGGCTCGACCTGTCCGATGCGCCCGAGTGGCTCACGCGAGGCTGCCGAAGTCATTGGAAGACGGAGGCCGAGCAGCGCGCCGTATTATGCGGTGTGGGCTCCGCTCCTCCGAGCCGGGACCGGGTGGCCGCGCGCGAGACGGCCGTCGCTCGCGCCCGGGCCGCGATCGCCCGCAGCATCGAGGTCACGATCGAGAGCCTCGTCCGTCTCGAGGACTCCGGCGCCGGGAGCGGAGACGGCGAGCTGCGAACGATCGCGC
>CAYXLY010000710.1:0-1824 GCA_964466005.1 uncultured Spirochaetaceae bacterium
GTCCGCCGTGAAGCCGTGGCTCACCACCCCGTCAGCGGGGGCGGCGGCGAAGGGGGTGGAGATGGGTCCGCCCGCCCCGTCCAGGTTCTCGACCGTCCAGGAGTAGAGCAGGCTCGCGCCGTCCGCGGCATCGGGGTCGCGCACGCGGCCGTCGACCGAGACGACCTCGCCCTCGAGCACGCCCGTCTGGTCCCGGCCGGCGTCGGCGACGGGGAAGTTCGTAACGGTCGTACCTCGAAGGAGGCGAGGCAGCAGCAGAGCCTGGCTCGCGCCCTGACCCGACGCGCCGGGCACGGCGAGAACCGCGTCGCCGAGCGCCAGCAACAGCGGCGCCTCCTCCTGGAGGGGATCTCCCAGGCTGCCGCTCGCCACCATGTCTAGGGCACCGAGCTCGCTCCAGCTGGTGCCGTCGGGCGAGCGATAGGCGCCGACCGTCGAGCCGTCCGGCTCGTCGGCGACCAGGATCAGCTCGCCCGACGCGACCGCGAAGCTGCGCGGGTAGGCGCCGAAGCTGGTGCTGTTGTTGACGTCGATCTGCTCCCCCGAGCCACTCGCATCGAAGGGCGGGATCCGGTAGAGCTCCTGATTGTCGGACGGGTCGAACAGGCCCTCGAGGGCCCGAAAGTAGATCGCCCCGTCGAAGACGAAGAGGTCCCGGGGCGCGAGGTCGGCATCATTGAAGGGGTTCCACACGACGCTGGGCGTGCCGCCGCTCGTGCCGAGCTCGAAGATCCGCCAGTCGCCGAGGGATGCGCCGTTTTCGGCGCCCCAATAGAGCGCGCCATCCAGCTCGACGAAATTGCTCGTGTTCTGGTAGGGCCCCGTGAAGTTGCCCGAGAGGGGCACCGGCGCGACGGACACCCCGTCGTAGCGGCGGGCCTCGCCGTTCGTGGTGGCGGCGAAGTAGAGGAATCCGTCGAACTCGTAGTGATGGAGTCCGTCGAGATCCACCCCGAGCGAGACTGCACCCGCCGACAGGTCGAAGGCGCTGCCGCTCGCGTCGGTGACGAGCAGGTTCCCCGCATACGAGAAGAGCCGCGATGCAGCGTGGAGGACCAGCGGGCTCCCGAGGCTGTCCTGATCGAAGGCGAGCGCGACGCTGCTCCCGTCGTAGCTGTAGACGGAGCCGGCGCCGTCGTGGAACCAGAGCAGCCCGTCGTGAACGACGAGCGAGACGGGCTCGATCCCCGAGACCTGGGCGAGACCGACACCGTCCCAGCCGTAGAGAGCCGCGCTCCCAGCACCCTCCTGGCCGGCGAAGTAGACCCGGCCCTGGTACTCGACCCCGCCGTCCTGCGGCCTCGTCGAGAAGACATCGGTCGTGGTGGGCGAGAAGGCCCGGCCCTCGAGCCCCGCGCCCAGCGAGATCGTGTCGATGCTGGCGGTTCCGCCCTCGATCACGATCGGCGGCGCGACGTCGGACGGCTCGAGGCCGTGGAGGAGGAGACGCCCCTGTAGATCCGTCACGGCGAAGGGCTCGTCCGTACCCAGCAGCCCGTTGCCGTCGAGATCGGCGAAGACCGTGACGCCTTCCTCCGGCCCGGAGGCCGTCTCGAGCGTGCGGATGAAGAGGCCGCCTCCTTCCGACGTCATGCGCGCGATCGACAGGGCGATCTCGGGCCGACCATCACCGTCGAGGTCTCCGAGCGAGACGGCGCCGCCCGAGCCGAGCTCCACCACCGGCGCCGGGACGCCCGACGCGAAGCTGCCGTCGCCATTGCCCAGGAGGACGCTCACGTCGCCGGTGACGATGTTCGGCGTCACGAGGTCGAGCCGTCCGTCGCCGTCGAGGTCGACCACCTCGACGTCTCCCGGCTCACTGCC
>CAYXLY010000711.1:0-1768 GCA_964466005.1 uncultured Spirochaetaceae bacterium
CATCTCGCGCTTCGGCGACATCCACCAGGCGCTCGGCTACACCTGGACGGCCGATGGAGAGGAGACGCATTTCCTGCGCTCGAAGGTCCTCCTCGACTGCCGCGCGGCCGGGATCCGATACCCGATCAGCGGCATGTGGGGAGGCTCGGTCGACGACGAGGCGGGGCTTCGACGTTGGGCCACGCGCCTCCGGAACCTCGGCTACTACGGCATGATGCTGGGCGCCGAGGCGCACGTCCCCCTCGTCCACGAGATCTTCAGCCCGACGCCGGAGCAGATCGCCTACTGGAGCGAGCTCGTTCGGCTCGGCGACGAGGCCGAGCGCTCGGGTCGAGGTCCGGTGCTCCATGGAGACCCGGATCAGGGCGAGGGGCACGAGGTCCATCTCGCGCATATCGAGTCGGCGCGCCTGAATCTCGAATGGTCCCGGGATCTCGGACTGGCGGCGCCGGGGCCCCGCTCTTGACCCGCGTCACTCGCCCGACCTCCCGCCCGGCGTTCCACGACCCGTATCTCCGCCCGTCCCTGCCCCTCCCTCTGCAGGTGAACCTGCACCGCGCGATGAATCGCTCCAGCTGAGCTCCTCGAATCGGGAGACGATCCGCCAGCCTTCGGATCGGCGAGCGAGCTCGTCGTTGTAGAAGAGGCCCGTGTGGGAGAGGGTCTCCTTGTCCGCGACGCGCATCCGCACGTGGCAGACCACCGGCACCCGCGTGAAGGCCCGATCTCCGTCGAGCTCGAGACGCAGTCCACCCATCACGCGCTGGGCCCGGATCATCACCTCGCGAAGCCCGGCGAGCCATCGCCGATATTCCGGGTAGAGGCAGGCCGGTCTCCCGAAATCGGAGAGATCGACTCTCGCGTCCTCTGCGAAGGTCGTGTCGTAACGAGCCAGGTCGAAGGCCTCCGCGGCCGCGAGCTGACGATCATAGAGGTCGAGAATCGCGAACCGATCCTGGATCTCTGCCAGCGAGTGGATCCGATCGGCCATGCATGCTCCTTCTCGCTGCGGTCGCCCGAGCGCTAGGCTCTCCGGTGCCTCATGAGACGGCGGAGGGAGAACTTGGTCAAGTCATTCACTTTCGTACGCAAGCGGGAGTCCTTCAGCAGGGAGGAGTTCTTCGCCCGATGGATCGAGCATACCCGGATCTTCGACCTCGTGGACCATCCCTGTATCGAGAAGAACCGGCTCGTCCTCGTCTCCGATGGATCGCCCTACGTCGGCATCGCGGAGAACCACTGGCCGGACATGGAGAGCCTGACTCGAACGGCCGCGTTCTACCGAGAGACCGAACGCGGCCGGGCCCACTGGGCGGATCTCTCCGAGTTCATGGACATCGAGAGCAGCCCCACCGTGATCGTCACCCACGAAGCCGAGGTCTCGCTCGAGGGGGTTCATCATCTCGCCCCGATACCGGAATGAGCGCCCCCGTCGAAAGCGTCGTGGACCTGCCGGACACCCTGCGAGATTGGGTCGAGAGCGTCTGCGACGCCTCCGTCATCTCCGCGAGCCCGCACTCGGGCGGTGCGAGTCGGCATGCCTGGACGGTCGACGTCGCCGATCGGAAGGGGAGCGAGCGCGCGCTCTTCCTGCTCGGTGACAAGAGCGGGACCGGCGGGTCGCAGCGGGACGCGGCCGTCCTGCGCGCCCTGCATCCGACCCCGGTGCCGGTCCCGGCCGTCGTCGCCGAGAGCGTCGAGCTCCGGACCCTCCTGCTCGAACGGATTGCGGGGCGCTCCGACTTCCCCTCGGTCGAGCGCGAGAGCG
>CAYXLY010000712.1:0-1761 GCA_964466005.1 uncultured Spirochaetaceae bacterium
ACGAGATTCTCCGGAGTGACTGGAGTTCAGACGTGTGCTCTTCCGATCTCGCTCAGGACTCGTTCTCGACTCCGTAGCGCGCGTAGTAGTCCTGGAAACGTTCACGCTCCTCGTCGAGATCGAGACCGGTATCGGCGAAGTCGTACCGGTGGGCGCCGTGGCGCCCTTTCGGCTTCGCCGCCAGGTAGTCGAGCATGGCCTTCTCCGCCTCCGGCGGATACTCGATGTCGAAATGCTCGTAGATGCTCGCGAGCGTCCGAGCGGGACGTTCCAGCAGGTCTGCATAACGGACGTCGTGGCACTGATCGGGAGGAAGGCGGCCCGACTCGCGCATCCCGGTCATCCCGTCGAGCAGGGCGGCGCAGGTCTCCCCCGTGAACCAGCCCACGAAGCTCTCGGGATCGAGGTCGTCCGAGCGGACGAAGGCCGTCGAGTAGAGGATGCTCGCGACCGACGGCAGGACCTTCAACGGATCGCGATGCGTGAAGACGATGCGCGCGTCGGGGTAGACCGCCAGGAGCGCGTCGAGCTGGCCCAGATGCGAGGGCGCCTTCAGGACCCAGCGATCCCCGGGGCAACGCCATTGCAGGAGCTGGAGCATGTCGCGATGAAAGCGGTAGGCGGGCTCCAGGTCGCAGCTCGCGAACCAGGCTCCGTAGCTCGGGACCCTGTGGCGACCCATGAGCTCGTCGCTCCGGAAGCTGTGCATGGTGATCTGGATGCATTCGACGGGGATCTGGCCACCCAGCTCGTGCATCGAATCGTATTCGGGGACGATCTCCGTCCAGAAGCGGCATTGCCGGTCGGCGAGGGCGATTCGGGGATCGCTGGCGCGAGTCGCCGTCTCGGGCGGGGGGCAGGGGGATCGCACCTCCCAGTGGAGCGGAGCGCGATGACGAGGATCCTGGGCGAGCAGCTCGTGGAGGATGGACGTGCCGGTGCGGGGAAGGCCGGTGATGAAGAGAGGTCGCTCGATCCGTTCCCGCGCGATCTCGGGATGACGCTTGCGCCAGTCGGTCAGCTCGAGGCGGATCTGGAGGGAGTTCAAGAGGTCGTCCCGAGCGATCAGCCGACCCAGGGTATGGAGTCGGGCCTCGGTATTCAGGGAGTCGACGAAGACTCGATAGGGCTCCCAGAAGAGGTCGTCGCCGAAGTCGGTGAGGCCGGTCCGTCGCTGCGCCTCCTCGGCGAGCCGGTCGGCGTCGAGCTCGATCCAGTCGGGGTCGCTGATCTGATGGAGGGCCTGCACCCATTCGGGGCGGGGGCCGGGCTGCCAGTTCGCCACGCTTGCTCCTCGAGGGCTCTCGGGTTCGGGAACGCTGGTTCAGGACGTTTCAGGGGATCTCTCGGGCCCCGGGTCTTCAGGGCATGTAGGCGCCGCCGCTGACGCTCACGAGCTGACCGGTGAGGTGGGCGGCGCGGTCCGACGCCAGGAAGAGCGTGAGATCCGCGATGTCCTCCGGGCGACCGATGCGGCGGATGGGTTGGCTGGAGACGCTCGGGAGCGACTCGCCGGCCGCCGCCGACGCGGCCATCTGCTCGGGGGTGCCGAAGAAGTCGTAGCCGTATTTCTTCCAGAAGCTGCCCGAGCCCACGTGGTGCTGCTCGTGGGGGACGATCCAGCCCGGGGCGACGCAGTTGATGCGCACGTTCTCGGGGCCCCACTCGTAGGCGAGTCCCTTGGAGAAGGCCATGACGAACCCCTTCGTGCCCCCGTACATCGCCACCATGTTGGCGGCCTCCGGGTCGAGGGCCGAGTTC
>CAYXLY010000713.1:0-1760 GCA_964466005.1 uncultured Spirochaetaceae bacterium
CGAGACCGAGACCGCCGCCGCGAGCAGCCCGACCCGCCATGCGCCCGACGCGGCTCCGGCCCGCCGCCGCGGCGTCCGGCTCGGGCTCGTCGCCGGCCTATCGGGGGGGCCTTCCTCTCTCGGACGTCCGGAGACGCCATCGGTCGCGCGGTGGGCCGATTTCATCCGTCTCGCTCCTCCTCGGGTCGGCGGGGTCTGGGCGCTCCGCGCGTCTGGGGGGCGAGATCCGCACCGTGTTCTCGGCAAGGCCGTCAGACGCCCGCCGCCAGGGTGATTTCGACTCCTGTGTGCTCGAATTCTAGAGTCGGTCGACGGGCCCGGATTGTAAAAATCGGACGCTGGCGGTGCCCACGGCTGCCCTCAATGGGACGCCTGTCCCAGAAAGGTGCGGAGGAACGCGGATCGGCTGCGCAGGAAGGCGCTGGGGCTCGAGCCGACGAGGCGCTTGAAGTCGCGGATGAAATGCGACTGATCGAAATAGCCGTGCTCCATCGCCAGGCTGGAGAGCGTCTGCGGGTCATCGGCTTGCAGCGCGCCGACGACCGCGTTCATCTGCACGATCTTGGCATAGTGTTTGGGAGGAATGCCGACGACCTCGAGGAACTCGCGTCGCATCGCGCGGGTGCTCAGGCCATGGCGGCGGGCCAGCTCGGAGACGCTGACGTTTCCCCGGGCGGTCGCGATGTCCCGGACGATCGCCTCGACCTGAGGCACCTCGGGCGCCCCGGCCGCCAGGGAACGAAAGAACGACTGCAGGACGCCCACCGTCTCCTCGGCCGAGGCGGCGGGATCGATCCGCGCATCGAGGTCCGCCGCAAGCTCGGGGAAGAGCTCGGCGAAGTCGGCGATGCCGTCGGTGAAGGGCGCTGCAGAGGAGCGGAAGAGACGGTAGAACCCGGTCGGTGCCAGCTCCGCACCGAAGAGTCCGAAGCGGCCGAGACTCTCCAGCGTGGGCTGCTCGCGGCGCAGCTGGCCGCCGATGAAATAGCGCGGCCGCCGGTCGTAGATCCGGTCGCTGAAATGCACCCGCAGCGGGGCGCCGGAGACGTAGCTGAAGAAGAGACCGCCGGTGGGCGGGATCTGCAGCCAGTTCGCGCCTTCATCCTCCCTCCAGCCGTGAAGGAACCGATGGACGAAGGGGCGTAGATCGGGTTCGGGCGGATACGTCGCGTAGGCCGCCTCGTCGCGTCGTCCAGAGAGATCCATTCGAGAAGCTGGGTAGCATTCGAAGCCCGCAGAGCAAGGCGAGCCCTCGCTCGCGCAGAGAGGGGGGGCGCCGGCGACGGCGGCGAGCGAGCGGTCGAGTCGGGGTGGTAGACTCCGACCCACGATGATTCATCCCTACTCGAACGAGACCCAGACACGCTGGGACGGCGGGGACTTCAAGGTCCAGCTGATCCAGCCCGAGAACACCCGACCGATCGGCTTCTGCGACGGCTCGAAGGCCGACGTCGCCGAGCTGAAGGAGCTCGCCGAGAGCGAGGGCGCCGAAGAGATGCGGATCGAGAAGAAGGTCCTGAAGTCGGGCCGCGAGATCTGGACGCTTCACGGCGGCGGTTGAGCGCAGCCGACGTCCCCTTGCCCCAGAACGGAGACCCCATGTCCGCATCCCCTTCCCTTCGCATCGCTGTGATCGGCGCCGGCCCCTCCGGCATCGCCACCGGCCACGCGCTGCTGGCCCGCGGCTTTCACGAGTTCACGATCTTCGAGAAGTCGGACGCGATCGGCGGCACCTGGCACAACGAGACCTATCCCGGGCT
>CAYXLY010000714.1:0-1751 GCA_964466005.1 uncultured Spirochaetaceae bacterium
GACTCAGACGACGGCTGGCAATGAAGGTGTCGGCCGAGGTCAGCTCTCGGAACGTGTGAGTCAGATCCGCGGCGAGGGAGACGAGAAAGTCGAGGTCCAGGGAGCTGCGGCAGGTCTCGGCATGAAGCGCCGTGACGAGGGTCTGGAGCTGGCTCATACCATCGACCCAGGCCCGTCGTCGAATCCGGGAGAGGCCCCGCTGGGCCGACCGGGTCACTCGCCACTGACGGGTCTCGGCGAATGCGTCGACTTGGGCCACCAGATCTCTCGTGATCGGCTCCAGATGCTCTCTCAGCCAGAGAGCCTCGTCGCGACTGCGCGTCTCGATCTGCTCCGTCAGAGTCTCCACCTCTCGCTCCCGGGCGACCGCTGCGTCCTCGAGCTCGCGCGCTCTCAGACGGGCGGCCTCGGTCTCCACCTCCGATCGCTCGATCCTTCGACCGAGCGACTCGGAGCGGTCGTTCGATTCCGCCAATAGCGCGTCGAGCTCGGACCGAGCTCGCGATAGCTGCGCTGCCCGCTCTCGGAGTGCTTCGATTCGTTCGTTTCGCCTCTGGAGGTCTCGAGCGAGAGATTCTCGTACCTCCTCCAGATCGCAAATCTGCTCGTCGCGTCGCTGGAGCTGCTCGCGAGCGTCGGCGAGCTCTCGGGCCTGGAGGTCGAAGTCTCGCCGGGCTTCGTCGAGATCGTGGCTCGCCCGAGCGAAGGCGGGCTCCAGCTGCTCCAGTCGCAACGAGATCCGGGCAGAATTCTCGGACTGCTTTCGGAACGCGGACTCCCGGCTCTCGGCGGCGGCCTCGAGGCGGGCGATCTGGCTGCGGTTCACCTCGTTCTGTGCCCGACTCTCGAGGAGCTCCCTCTCGAAGAGCGCTCGATCGTGCTCCGTCGTCTCCAGAGCCGAACCCAAGCGGTCGAGCTCTACTCTCTCCGCTGCCAGGGCAGCTTCGGACTCGAGGCGTGCGCGATCCGTCTCGGCCAGATCGGCGAGTACGGGCTCCAGGGCTCGCAGCTGGCGGTGGATCTTCTGGACGGATCGGTGTAGCTGCGCCTCGGACAGGTCGGGGTCTTCTTTCGACCATCGGGAGAGCGTGCCGTACAAGGAGATGCAAAGTGGTGCGAGCTCCGGATCGAGCTCGACCGCTCGCTCCAGCGAGACGAGCGCGCGCCCGACCTGCCCCTGAGCGAGGCGCGCCAGGCCGAGGTTCAGGTGGCCGAGCGCCCGCTCCGGGTCGATGGCGACCGCTTCCCGATGCGCCGCCGCCGCACCCTCCGCATCGCCACCGGTGGCGCGGAGGAGGCCGAGATGGAGGACGAGCTCGAAGTCGCCCGGCGCAGCGCGCGCCACCGCCCGCCGATCCGTGTTGAGGCCAGAGTGTTAAGGCCACGACAATGGACACCACACGACCGCCCCCCACCCTCCGGGCTGTTGGTTGCACCATCGACGTCGGCTCGGCCCCAAGGTTGGATTACCGCGGGGCCTTGCAGCCGTCAAAAGGAAGGAGCCACTCAGGTCGCGAGCAAGTCGCGGGCGATGTTCACGGCACTAGCCGCATCGGGCGCGTAGCCGTGAGCACCGATTTCATCCGCGTACTCTTGCGTGACCGGAGCGCCGCCAATCACGACTTTCGTCACATCGAGCCCGGCCCCTTCAATCGCCTCGACGGTCGACTTGATGGCCGGCATGGTCGTGGTCAAAAGTGCCGAGAGCCCTACGATGTGAGCGTCGTTCTCTTTCACCGCCTCGACAAACT
>CAYXLY010000715.1:0-1746 GCA_964466005.1 uncultured Spirochaetaceae bacterium
GAGACCGCAGGAGAGCTCGTGCATCGAGTCGAGCTCTTCACTCGCTCGGCATGGGGTTTGCGGCCGTTGACTCGGCGTGCTCCGCGGGAGCCAACTCGAGGGGGCCACCGAGGTCCTGCGGGCCGCGGCCATGACCTATCTCGCGGCGGCCGCGACGGCGGTGCTGCAGCTCGTGTACTTCCTCATGTTGAGCGAAGACTGACGGGCCAGCGTGAGACGAGAGCGGTCTCGACCGCGCTTCGCGCCGCCTCAGCAGACGATGGAGATCCCCTCGAAGCTCCCGCGCATCCGGCTGCTCCAGTCATCGCAGAGCTTCGCAGGGACCACGCAGACGATGCAGCCGCCGAACCCGCCGCCGGTGAGCCTCGCGCCGGCCGCTCCCGCTTCGACCGCGAAGTCCACCCGGGCGTCGATCGCCGGTGTCGAGACGTCGAAGTCGTCCCGCAAGGATGCGTGTCCTTCGGTCAGGATCCGACCGAAGCGCTCGATATCCCCGTCGCGAATGGCGCGGATCGCGAGGTCGACACGCCGATGATCGCTCCAGGCATGGCGGGCGCGCCGCGACAGCGGATCCGGCAGGCTCGAGGCAGCTGCTCGCAAGTGCTCGGGCAGGAGGCAGAGGAACGGGACGCCCAGCTGCAGGGCAGCCTGCTCGCACTCCTTCCTGCGCTCGGCATAGCGACCTTCCGAGAGCTTTCGCCGCACCCCCGAATCGACGACGGCGATACGCCAGTCCGTCGGTAACGCTTCGTACTCGAGCTGCAGCGTGCGCGTATCGAGACGCATCGCGTGTGCCGGCCTGCCGGCAGCGATCGCCATCGGGTCCATGATGCCGCAGGGAACGCCGACATGGTCGTTCTCCACCCGGCGGGCCATCCGGGCGAGATCTCTCGCGTCCGGCCGCGCGCCTGCGGCCCGGGCGGACGCCTCGAGGACGGCGAGGACGAGCGAAGCGGAGGAGGACAGCCCTGCGCCGACCGGCAGATCGCCTGCGATCGCGAGCCTCTGCGGGCCTTCGATCCAGCCGGACGTCCGCGCGGCCCGCAAGGCTCCGACGGCGTAGTCGGTCCAGTGACCGGTCGACGGGCTGGACAGGTCGCACGAAACGGCTTCGCCGAACCGGGCGGAGACGATCTCGTCGGCCCGTCCTGAAGAAGCGGCCAGGGCAACGTCCGTATACCGCCCGATCGGCACGGGAAGGACGAGCCCGCCATTGTAGTCGGTGTGCTCGCCGATGAGATTCACGCGCCCGCTCGCCCGCGATGTCGAATCCGGCGGGCGGTCGAACGTCTCGTGGAAGAGGGCTTCGCCGGTCATGGCGAGCTCAGCTCGGCGGCGGGGCATTGCGGGAGGTCGTCTACAGGCGAAATCCTGCCAGCCTCTTCGATCGATCCAGGCATTCGGCTTTCCGATCAGACTTCGAGCGCGTTCTGCTGCGCCACCCGGGCGTACCAGCGGCCGGATTCCTTGAGCCTTCGATCGCAGGTCTCGAAGTCCATGAAGGCCAGCCCGAAGCGCTGGGCATAGCCTTCGGTCCACTCGAAGTTGTCGATCAGCGTCCACGCGTGGTAGCCGCGCACGTCGGCGCCGGCCTGGATCGCGCGGTGGACGCTCTCGAGGTAGCCGCGATGGAAATCGATGCGCCGAGTGTCGCGTACGACGCCGTCTTCGTCGGGCGTGTCGCCGTAGGAACAGCCGTTCTCGGTGATCTCGATGACCGGGCGGTCGTAGTCCTTCGTGATTCGC
>CAYXLY010000716.1:0-1736 GCA_964466005.1 uncultured Spirochaetaceae bacterium
CGTCTCCCGGCGTCGCTCCCGGATCGGGCATCCGACCGAGCGGGTCCCCGCGTCTCTCCCTGCTCGCGGTCGGTGATACCGGGCGCAGCAACCGGATCTCCCCCTGGTTCGAGGGCCAACGCGCCGTCGCGGCCGGGATGATCGCGGAGGATCGCGGCTCACCGGTCGATGCCGTCGTCCTGCTCGGGGACAACTTCTACTGGCATGGTCTCGACCGCGCCCATCTCGTGGAGCGCGTGAGGGAGAACCTCGTCGCTCCCTACTGTCACTTCTTGAGACTGACGGGCCCTCGCTCCGACGAGGTGCGCGACGCCTGTCGCGTCGCGCCCTCCGAGCGCCATCCCGTCCCGATCCACGCCGTGCTGGGCAACCACGACCTCGAGCTGCCCGAGAGCGCGCAGCTCCAGCGAGAGGCCGTGCCCGAGTTCCTGCCCGACTGGAACATGAGCGCCGGGCTCGCCGAGGTCGTCGAGCTCGGCGAAGGCGTCAGCCTGATCCTCTTCGAGTCGGAGGTCGCGATCACCGATCGCGCCGCGATCCACCGCGCGCTCGTGGAGGCGGTCGATCGCGCCGAGGGCCCTTGGCGCATCCTGGCCACTCATCGGCCGATCGCGACGGATGACCAGGGAGGCCTGCCCCGCGGCGGCTACCCCGCCTTCGTGCACGATGCCCTCGCCGACGCCGGAGCGCCGGTGCAGCTCGTGCTCGCGGGACATCACCACAGCCTGCAGGCCTTCGAGCTCCGGACGCCGACCCCCCTGCTGCAGGTCGGGCTGGGCAGCGGCAGTCGCGCCGAGCCCCCTCTCGCGGATCCCGATCATCCCCATCACCGCTTCGGCGCCCTCGAGCTCGGCTTCGGGCGGATCGACCTGATCGGCGAGGGACCGGAGGAGCGCCTCGCGGTCTCGATCCATGGCACGGCGCCCTGGCCCTGGCTCGCCGGCTGGTGGCCCCATCGCCTCCTGGCTCGCTTCGAGGTCGATCGGCGCGGTCACCTCCTCGGCGCGGAGGGGCGAGATCCCTGAGGCCGTGCGACTCGCGAGCACGTCGCCCGCCTCAGCCTGACGGTCTCGCTCGGGCCGCCCCCGCCTCGCCGCCCACCGCCTCCCTGCGCTGCGCGACGAGGGCCCGGATCGGGTCGAAGAGGGCGTCGGGCTCGGCGAGCTCGATCTCGATCCCGAGCACCGAGAGCTCCGCGTCCCCGATCCAGCCGGGCAGGATCTTGAGGGCATCCTTCTCGGTCGTCACCCAATCCCGCACCCGGTCGCCCAGGCCTGCCAGATCCGACGGGCGATAGGCGTGGTGATCGGGAAGCAGCCGCTCCGCCACGATCCGGGCGCCGAGCGCCTCGAGGGTCCGCCGGACCGAGGTCGGCCGGGCCACTCCGGCCAGGAGCCCCACTCGCCGTCCGGCCAGCTCCTCGAGTGGCCTGCGTGTCGAGTGGTCGAGCGAGGTCAGGAAGCGCGCTCGGCGATGGGCCCGCAGGACGGGGCGGCCCAGGGCGGCGAAGGCCCGGCAGGGCTCGGGCAGTCCTTGCCCCTCGACCGGGTCGACGATGCAGAGCGCGTCCGCGAAGCGCAGCGCGGAGGCGGGCTCGCGCAGCGGACCCCAGGGAACCACATGACCGTTCCCGAGCCCCGCCTGGCCATCGAGGCAGACGAGGTCGAGGTCCCGGACCAGGCGATGATGCTGGAATCCATCATCGAGGACCAGGACCTCGGCATCGAAGACCGCGA
>CAYXLY010000717.1:0-1245 GCA_964466005.1 uncultured Spirochaetaceae bacterium
CCGGATGAAGGAGCGATTCGCGGCGATCTTCAAGACGAAGACCCGCGACGAGTGGTGCCGTCTCTTCGAGGACAGCGACGCCTGCTTCGCTCCCGTCCTCGGCATGTCCGAGGTCCACGAGCATCCGCATGCCGTCGCGCGGGACGCCTTCCACGAGATCCACGGCGCTCGTCAGCCCCGGCCCGCTCCGCGCTTCAGTCGGACGCCACCGGAGGTCAGCCGGCCTCCCGCGGCCCTCGGAGCGCAGACCGACGAGATCCTGCGCGAGGTCGGCTGCTCCGCCGAAGAGATCGCCCGCCTTCGCGAGAGCCAGGCCATTCGCTGAGAGCCCGGCCGTTCGCTCGAGGCCATCTCACGCTGCGCCGGGGAGAAGCGCCGACGCCCAGTCGCCTGGAGCGACGCGTCATCGACGAAGATGAGGATGAACCTCTTTCTCGTAGAGGTCGAGCATCGCCCAGGATTGCCTGGGATCGATGCCGGCGAGCAGGGGATTCAGGTAGAAGACGCTGTGCGGACCGAGATCCTCTGCCAGCGCCAGGGTCTGCTCCGGAGTCAGCACCCGATAGGCCGGACTCTCCCGAATCGTCTCCGCGGTCATGTCCTTCGCGTAGGGTCCGGCCGGTCGGCCGTACGCCTCCACCGTCCACTCGCTGTAGGATCGCAGCTGATGGAGGACGTGCGGCGCGAGTCGATCCCAATCGCGATCGGGATCCTTCGAGATCCAGAGAAAGATCGGCCCCTGGGCCGGATACTCTCCCGGATCGGGCTTTCCGAGCTCGATACAAGCCTCGCGGTAGGGCTTCCAGAGCCGGGCATCGAGGGGCGGGAACCAGTCGTCGGCAATCCGGGCGGCCCGTCGCGCCGCCGCGGCCGAGCCTCCGCCGAGCAGGATCGGCGGCACCGGATCGGGCTTCGGCGTGACGTGGCAGCGACGGCCCTGCCATTCGAAAGGCTCTCCCGTGAACGCCTTGCGCAGGAACTCGATCGTCTCGCCGACGGCCTTCCAGCGGTCGTCGAGGGAGCGGCCGAACATCTCGAACTCCGCCGGTCGGTAGCCTCCCCCGACCCCCAGCAAGAGCCTTCCTCCGCTGGCCAGCTGCGCCACGGCCGCATCCTCGGCGAGCTTCACCGGATCGTAGAGCGGCGCGAGGAGGACCGAGGTGCGAAGCATCACGCGGCGGGTCCGACTGCCCATGGCCGCCGCGAGGATCACCTGCTCGTCGGACTCTCCGAGTATCCGTGCGA
>CAYXLY010000717.1:1255-1731 GCA_964466005.1 uncultured Spirochaetaceae bacterium
GATCAGGGGCGAGGGGTTGTATCCGTCCGACGAGCAGTGGTGCTCGCCGAGCCCGACGGTGTCGAAGCCGAGCCCGTCGGCCCACTCGACCTGATCGAGGGCCGCTGCATAGAGATCCCGCGCCGGCGCCCCGAACTCCGGGGCTCGCATGTCGTAGCTGATGACCAGCTCCATCAACCCTCCTCCTCTTCTGCCTCGGACGCGCGCGCAGGCCCGATGGGGTCGAAGAGCATGTGCTGGGCGTAGAGGGTATCGAGGTGCTCGCGGATCTCGACGATCTTCTCTTCCTGGAGCCGGAAGACGAAGACGTAGTGATTGCGATAGGGCTCTCCGCCGGCCGTCGTCGCCTCGATCGTCATCTCGACGCCCATCACGTTGCCGCGCAGCGCATTGCTCCATGCCTCGTCGGCCAAGGGCACGGCATCAACCTGCTTCGCCGCAGAAATCGCCGGGAGTGCGAGGAAAAGGGTTCCGCC
>CAYXLY010000718.1:0-1724 GCA_964466005.1 uncultured Spirochaetaceae bacterium
GAGATTCTCCGGAGTGACTGGAGTTCAGACGTGTGCTCTTCCGATCTGTCGATGGTCTCGTTGCTCTCGGCCAGGGTGTCGCGCAGCTGGCCGACGGTCGAGCTGAGGGTGCCGTCGACGTCGCGCAGGGCGCGCTGCAGACTCTCCGTGAGGCCGTCTTCGAGCCCGAGCAGAGCGCGACGGATCTCGCCGAGAGAGAGCTCGAGGAACTTGCGCTGATCGTCGACGCCGGTCGCGGCGTGCTCGAGCGAGCTGCGTACGCCCTCGGCCGTCCGGGCGACCACCTGCTGGGTGCTGTCGATGCGCCCGGCGGTCTCGGCCAGGGCGCGGCTCGTGCCGCCGAGATGCTCGAGCACGGGCTGCATCTCGAGCGAGCTCGCGCGCATCGACCGCGCGGCGTCCTCGACCGAGCTCGCCGAGTCGGCCAGGGTGCGTGCGATCCGGTCCTGGGTCTGGGCGTTCTCGACCATGCGCTGGAAGGTCTCGGCGAGCCCGCCGGTCACCGAGCTCTGATGCTCGACGGCTCGCTGGAGGGCGTTTCGCAGCTCGCCGAGATGGTGCTCGACGCCCTGACGCACCGACAGCGAGAGCTCCTGGACGACGGTATGCAGCGCGCCGCGCTGCTCCTGCGAGACGAGGCTCGCCGAGCGGGCGGTCGACTGCTCGATCCTCTGCAGCCCACGCTCGAGGCGCTCGCTGAGCTCGCTCGCGAAGCGGGTCAGCTCTCCGCCGAGCGTGTCGAGGCTTCGTTGCTGGGTCTGGCGGGTGAGCTCGGCGAGCTCGCCGGGCGAGATCGAGCCGAAGGCCTGCTCGACGACCTCGTCGAGGCCATGACTGCGCGCCTCGTGAGCGCCCTCGATCAGGCGGCCCGAGAGCGACGCCGCCATCGCACAGAGAAAGCCCCAGGCCGATGCACGCAGCGCCAGTCCGAGCTGGCTCGCCATCCACTCGGCCGTCTGATCGGCGGGGAGCGCCTCCGCGCCGAAGGCCCCGACGCTCGGAATCAGACCCACGAGCGCCGCCAGCACGCCCACGGCCAGGAAGAGCCCGGGCAAGACGGGCAGCAGGCTGCGTCGGGGTCCGAAGGGAAGCAGGGGGCGCTCGTCGAAGATGTCGATCAAGCGGATCGGCGCGCGCCCGAGTCCCTCGTGCAGTCGGGCGATCTGCCAGCGTCGCTCGAACTCCCGGAAGGCGGGCTCGATCATCGAGCCTCGCAGCTGCTCGAGGAGCGCCTCGCTGGCCTCGCCGGTGGGCGCGCTCTCCGCCTCCTCCTCGAGCACGGATCGGAGCCTCCGCTCGAGTCTCCAGAGTCGCAGGGCCCGCCAGGCCAGGGGCAGATGGACGGTGAGCGCGGCCAGCAGGGCGAGAGACAGCACGATGAGGAGAGCGCGCTGGGTCGCGGGGTCCGTCGACCAGAGGATCTGGGTCATCGCAGGTGCCGCCTCGTCCTCGCCCCGCGAGCCGAGCCTGCTCCCGCTCGGGTCCCGGTCGGGCAGCGCAGCAGACAGGGCGGGGGATGGTGCGATCCCGGAATCTAGCACTCTCCGGCCCGCTGCGTTCGCGCGCTCAGTCCTCGGTGAGCTCCTCGAGGGGCGGACAGGTGCACATCAGGTTCCGGTCGCCCCAGGCGTTGTCGATTCGCGACACGGGAGGCCAGAACTTGTGCTCGCGAGTCCAGGGCGCTGGATAGGCGGCCTGCTCCCGGGAGTAGGCATGGGGCCATT
>CAYXLY010000719.1:0-1710 GCA_964466005.1 uncultured Spirochaetaceae bacterium
CATCGACGACGCCCTTCCGAGAGGGGAGATGGACGTCCTCGGCGACCTCTCGTCCCAGGTCGCGGTGACCGTCGCCTGCACGATCAGCGGACTTCCGCCCGAGGACGGGCCCCTTCTCGTCGACCTCGTCTATCGCTTCTTCAAGCGCGAGGAAGGCCACGACGGGATGACCGAGGACGGTCTCGCCGCGATGGGCGAGATGTTCGCCTACTTCCATGACAAGATCGCGGAGCGGCGTGCATCGGGCCCGAAGGACGACGTCCTGCAGCGCCTGCTCGAGTTCGAGCAGGACGGGAAGAAGCTGGACGACGAGGCGCTCGCCTCGCATCTCTCGATGCTGATCATCGGAGGATCGGAGACCTTCCCGAAGACCTTCGCCTCCACCCTTCAACGGCTCTGGGAGCATCCCGATCAACGTCGGATGTGCGTCGAGGACCCGTCGCTGATCCCCGACGCCTACAACGAGGGGCTGCGCTTCGACATGCCGACGCAGTTCCTGATGCGCGTCGTGAAGCGACCCGTGGAGTTCGCAGGTGCCAAGATGACGGAGGGACAGGCCATCATGTTCCTCTATCACTCGGGTAACCACGACGAACGGGAGTTCGAGAACCCCGATACCTTCGACATCCTGCGACGTCCGCCGCGGATCCTCAGCTTCGGCTATGGCCCGCACTCCTGTCTGGGCGTGAACGTCGCCCGATTGGAGGGAAAGATCTGTCTCGAGGAGCTGCTGCGGCGGATCCCGGAGTACGAGGTCGATCTCGAGGGCTCGGAGAGGCTCCTCACCGAGTTCGTACAGGGCTACTGGAAGCTGCCCATCAAGTACTCCGCATAGCCCGGTTCTCGAGCGGAATTTCCGGCCTCGCCGCCTCGATCGGATCGGAGCTCCATGAGACCCCCTCGCTCTCTCGCCGCTCGCGTGCGCGATCTCGCGCGCGAGCAGCCGGATCGCCCCGCCTATATCGTGGCCGGAGAGCGCACGCTCGACTGGGCGGGCTACGACGCCGCCGCGGATCGACTCGCACGCGTGCTGCTGGCCCTCGATCGCGAAGCCCACGAACGCGTCGCGGTCTGGCTTCCCGACGGCGCCGCCGTCCACGTCGCGTTCCAGGCGACGGAGCGTGCGGGCCTGGTCGCTCTCGGGCTGGGCGCGCGCAGTGGAGAGCGTGAGCTGTCCCATCTCCTGACTCTCGCCGAGGCGACCACCTTCGTCTCCACGCCGAAGGTCGGAGGCCACGATGCCGCTCGCATGGTGGAGAGACTCCGCGGGAGAGGCCTTCCTCTTCGTCACCACGTCGTGATCGAGGGTGAGGGATTTCCGGACGATCCGATCCGGGTCGACGGTCGGCCGCCCGAGCTGGCCCCGGAGCAGGATCTCGAGGGGCGAGCGCTGGGCGTCGACGACGTCTTCCTGCTCAACAGCACCTCGGGAACGACGGGCCTGCCCAAGATCGTCATCCACGATCAACGCCGATGGCTCGCCTTCCACCGCTTCGCGGTCGACGTCGGACGGCTCACGAGCGACGACGTGATCCTGAGTGCCGTCCCTGCGCCCTTCGGCTTCGGCCTCTGGACCTCGCATGCGACCCCGACCCTGCTGGGCGCTCCAACGGTGGTGCTGCCTCGCTTCGACGCGCTCCGAGCCATCGAGGCTCTTGAGCAGCATCGGGTGACCCTGCTGGCGGCGGTCTCGACGCAATTCATCCTGAT
>CAYXLY010000720.1:0-1697 GCA_964466005.1 uncultured Spirochaetaceae bacterium
CCTATCTCGGCCGCCCTCGCCGGTCTCCGCGAGTCGATGGAGCGCATCGAGACCACGGCCCGCGAGCTCGGCGTCGCGCCGCGTGCGCTCTATCTCGCCTTCGTGCGGGAGCTGCCGGGCGTGCATCCGGTGGTCGGCTGCGAGACCGAGGCCCAGCTGACCCAGCTGCTGGCCGACTGGTCCAGCGAGACCGTGGAGGGCGCGACGCTCATGCGCCTGGTGGAGACCCTGCCCGACCACGACGAGACCCTGGTCGACCCCTCGAGATGGCCCCCGATCGCGGCGGCGCCGGAGCGGCCGGCGGCCGTACCGAACCGGACGGGCGCAGGCAGCATCGCTATCCTCCCCAGCTGAGCAGTCGCCGCCGGAGGCGCTGCGTCCGGAGGCCGATCTTGATCCCGACCTTCCTCTCGCGACCCTCGAGCCGGATCCGGCTCGCCCGAGCGCTCCCGATCTGCGCCGTCCTTTCACTCCCCTCGCTCCCCTCGCTCCCCTCGCTCCCCTCGCTCCGCGTCTCGATGCGCGCGGTCGGGGCGATCGGCGCGATCGGCGCGCTGACCGCGATGACGGGCCTCCTCGGGGCCATGACGCCCGGAATCGGCTCGGCCGAGGAGCTCGTCGAGGCCGTGGCCGCCCAGGTCGGCAACGAGATCGTCCTCGACTCCGAGGTCCGGGAGCTCGCCGGACCGATCGAGGAGCGGATGCGGCAGGCAGGAGCGCCCGAGCGCGAGATCGAGCGGGTCCGGAGCCAGGCCCTCGAGCGCCTGATCGAGGGCAAGCTGCTCTCCTCGGTGGTCGAGCGCCTCGAGCTCGGCGCGACCCGAGAAGAGGTCGACGAGGCGATCCGGGGCATCGCCGGCGAGAACGGGCTCAGCCTCGAGCAGCTCTACGCGAGCATCGCCTCCCACGGCCTCTCCGTCGAGGAGTACCGCGGGAAGATCCGGGGCGAGATCGAGCGCAGCAAGGTCGTGAACGCGATGGTGCGGTCCCGCGTGCAGATCTCGGAGGAGGAGGTCCGCGCGCTCTACGACGAGCAGTTCGGGGATCAACGAAGCGGTGGCGAGGAGATCTACGTCCGCCATCTCGTGGTGCTGAACGAGGGCGGCCGCGTGCCCCGGGCTCCGGGGAACGCCTGCGAGACCGTGCGGGACGCGCGCGAGCGGATCCTCTCGGGCGAGCTCGACTTCTCGGCCGCGGCCCAACGCGTGTCGGACTCGAACGCCGAGCGCGGAGGCGACCTCGGCTGGATCCACCGCCAGGACCTCGCCCCCTGGATGGCCGGTCAGATCGAGGAGATGAAGGCCGGCGAGCTGAGCCCCGTGCTCGAGATGCCCTTCGGCTGCAACCTGCTTCAGCTCGTCGATCGCCGCGAGTTCCGGCCGGTCGGATTCGAGGAGGCCAGGGAGCGGCTGAGCTCGATCCTCTTCCAGCGCAAGACCGAGACCGAGTACGCCCGCTGGCTCGACGTCCTTCGGGGTCAGGCCTACATCGAGCGCAAGGGACCCTATGCGGGCGGTGGGGGCGGGGCCTTCGGTGGCTGATCGAGGTCCCCTCCGTCCTCGAGTGCATCGAGCTCGAATGCATTGAGTTCCGGCATGCCCACCCCTGGCTCCGCTGCCTCCACCCCGGCGCGCCCGATCGGGTCCGGCGCGTCCGGCGGGTCCGGCGGGTCCGATCCGGCCGGTGCGAGGCGTCTC
>CAYXLY010000721.1:0-1685 GCA_964466005.1 uncultured Spirochaetaceae bacterium
GGATTCGGGCGTCTCGTCGCTGCGTGCGAGCCGGAAGCGTGCGCGGTCGAGCAGGGCAGGCACGTTGCGTGGTGCGAGCTCGATCGCCCGATCGAGGCGCGCCGCCGCCTCCTCGATGCGCCCTTCGGCGGCGGCAGATCGGCCCAGCGCCGCCAGCACCTGCGCGTCGTCGGGATCGGCCGAGCGCGCGAGCTCGAGCAGGGGTCGGGCGACGTCGACTCGTCGAATCGAGAGCGCGAGCTCCCCGAGTCGGAAGGCGATCTCTCCTGGGTCCATCGGCCGGATGGCGACTTCGTCGTCGAATCGGATGGATTCGAGGGAGAGCACTGCCTTCCGGAAGCCGCTCCGGATCGGCTCGTCGATCATGTTCTCGAGTCGCTCGAGGGGCACGTCCCAGGCGCCCTCGAAGGCATCGCTCGACGACACGCCGGCCTCGTAGGCCTCGAGGTAGCGGTCCATGCGTTCGCCGAAGCCAAGACCGTCGGGGTCCTCGTGCTGCGAGACGAGGAAGTGCACCAGCAGCCAGGCGCCGGCGTAGAAGCGACCGATCTCGTCTTCCGAGTACTCGCTGAAGGGAGCAGGCTCCAGCAGCTCGGATAGGGAGAGCCGGCCGCGGTGCAGCAGCCATTGTCCCCGTCCGCGTGGAATGTCCCCGACGACGAGCGCGTTCGCCCGACGTTCCGCGGTCGACAGGAAGTCCGCGAAGCCCTCGTCGTACCAGCGCGGGATCGGGACGTTCCGGGCATTGCGCATCAGGAGGTGGACGTGTTCTTGGAACAGCGTCTGTCGCGGGCTCGACGACCCCGCCGAATCGACGACCATGAGGAGCCGACGAGGCGTCCCCAGAAAGAACCCGGCGGAGAGTTCCCTTCCCGTAATCCGTGCGAAGTCCTGACGTCGCCGGAAGACGTAGATCTCGATCGGAATCGGGGGATCGAGCTGCGTCGCGTTGGTGAAGCGCGCCATGGCGGCCCGGAAGCTCTCGAGATCGAGGCTCAGGGCGCGGGTCTGCTCCGGCCCGAGATCCGAGAAGAGCGTGAAATGCGGCGTCCGCGCCTCGAGCCAGTCCTGGCTTTCGATCCGCATCGAGGCGCAGCTGACGACCAGCGTCCCCAACACGGCGATGAGCAGGACATGGTGTGAGGCCCGCGAGGGAAGGATGGACATGTCGAGTTTCCTTCAGGCGGGCCACCGCGACGCCTCACGCCGGAACGAGAGGGGGCTCGGCGCGTAAGTCTGGAGCATGCCTGCGCTGCGAGCAAAGAAGGGCAGGACCGCCCCTGAAGGCCGAGTAGCCCCCGCCGAGGCTTGGTTGTCAGAACGTGACGTATCGGTGGTGGCGAAAACGGAGCTCATTCTGCCTATCCACCCGGACCAGGTGCCGGTCACGATGGCCCCGAAGCCGCGCTGCACGAAGCAGCGATCGACGAAGAGCCGCGCCGGGCGTCGACCGTCCCGCCGCGCCAGGCCGCCCACGACGAGTCCGCACAGCGTCTCCCGGACCGCCTCGAGACCCGCGCCGGTCTTCGCGCTCGCCGCCATAATCGGCGCCTGCGCGAGCGGCCCACCCGCCAGCAGATCACGTACGTCTTCCTCCGCCAGCGCGAGCATCTCCTCGTCCACCAGATTCAACTTCGTGAGCACGACGAGCCCGCGCTCGACGCCGATCAGCTCGCAGACCGCCC
>CAYXLY010000722.1:0-1683 GCA_964466005.1 uncultured Spirochaetaceae bacterium
TTGACGAGCGCGAAACGGATCGTGTGATAGTCGATGACGTCGAAGTCCACCTCGCGACCGCTGATCTCCCCATAGCGTCGCATGGCCGCGCCGAGGTCCCCGATCGGCTCCGTGAGATCGCGGGTTCGCAGGCCCGCGAGGTCGGCCGCAGGGTCGCCGACGTAGGCGAGCTCGAAATCGATGAGTCCGGTGAGGCCCCGATCGTCGAACATGAATTGTCCGCTGTCGCAGACCACGAAGGAGAGATCCGTTCGGTTCCGGGGGACGTGACGGCGACACCAGCCCAGCTGGAACTCGATCATCGGATCGGGGCGGGTCCTGGCGGCGCGGTAGCTCCGCTCGAAGGCCGGCGTCTCGCCGAGCCCGCTCTCCTCGGCGCTCGCCGGACGCCGGAAGCCGATCGCCTCGAACTCCTCGATGGGAATCGCGTGGATGCGCGCCAGATGCGTCAGGTACTCGTCGAGGACGGCTCGCCGATGGGTCTCGTCCGTGGCCGTCGATAGATCGAAGCGGCCGGGAAGCCGCTCCAGCAGCAGGCCCGGCGGATCGGTGCAGAGACCATGGGGATGGGGCACCGGAATGCCATGCCGCTCGAAGATCTCGATCACCTGCATCTCGCGCTCGAGCGGTCGGATCGTGCGATGCCACTCGCCGCGGGCGCCCCGCCAGTAGAGCGGCAGGATCTCGCCGTCGCGCTCGAGCTCGAAGAAGCAGGCCGGACGCCAGCGGGGCTGGGGCTCCCAGGCCACCACCTTCCCGCCCAGGGTCTTCTCGGTCCAATCGAAGGCCTGACGCCAATGGGGGGGCAGCTCGCTCCGCTGCTCGCTGCTCAGCTCGACTCGCATGCTCGCTCCCGTTCCTTCCCGTCTCGTCTCGTCTCGTCTCGTCTCGGGGGACGTCCGGATGATCCCCCAGATGGAAGCGCCCTGCCGCCCTCGTCGGCCTCCCCCGTCCTCACGCCGAAACCCCGATCGAGCTACGCAAGAGCTTGCGAGGGGCCTCTACGGTAGTCGTCCGCGAAGTCCGGAGCGACGGCCGACCTGCGGTCTCGGCAGAACGCTCAAGGCAAGCCGGCGATGATCCGACTCGTTGGCTTCGGCGGCGGGCTCCGACGGCTCGACGTCGCCCCACGGGAGACCTGCCCGGTCATCGGAGTGAAGATCAATGGGAAGCGCGGTCTGGATCGATCAAACCCAGTTTCGAATGAGTGCGGAAGGCGAGAGTCGCGCCGTCGCTGCGCTGAAGCAGGCCTTTCCTTCCGAGCACACCTTCCTCGCACGGGGCATCCACGATCGTCCGGCCGCCTATCGGGACCTCGCGCGAGCCACCTCCTTCGCCGAGGCCCTCCGCTGCGTCCGGGAGCTCGGCGACCATGCCGTGGTGCACGAGCTGCCGGGGGGCGGCGTGCGCGGACTCGGGCGGGAGGGCATGATGGACGAGCTGCCCGCGCGGGCCATCGCGCGCTTCTTCGCACCGGTCGCGAGCTTCGTCGAGTCCGGCAGCTTCATCGAGTTCGAGTCGGATCACGGCTCGTGCTCGACGCGAGTCGAGTTTCGCGAGGGCGGGCTCCGGGTCGTGGAGCTCGAGCTCGGCGCCGACGAGGCCGGAGACTGGGGCGTGATCGAGCACGATCAGATCGGAAGAGCACACGTCTGAACTCCAGTCACTCCGGAGAATCTCGTA
>CAYXLY010000723.1:0-1669 GCA_964466005.1 uncultured Spirochaetaceae bacterium
TGGTGGCTGATGTTCGACCGCACGCAGCACGAGTGCGTCGGAGCGGATCGGCTCCCGGGCGAGCCCACGCGCGAGGAGCAGCGCGAGATCTATGCCGGATATGCCGGTCGACCGATCTCCGAGACGTTCTACTTCGAGCTGCTCGCGGCCGCGCGCTATGCCGCCATCGTCGTCCGGGTCATGAACCGTCTCGTGCAGCGGGGCGCGATCCCGGCCGATCAGACGATCTGGCTCACGAATCCCGCCTCGGACGCGCTCGCCCGGATCCTCGCGGAGAGCTAGAGCCGTCCAAAGGGCCATCTCCCCGGTCGGGACACCCGCTCGCCGAGCTGATAGTCTCCGCGATCATGCCCACGCATCGCGAAGCCGCTCGCACCCCGCGTGTCCCCGCGTCGGAGGGACGCCCCCGGGCGGGGTCGGCGCGACTCGCCTTCCTTCGGGTCTGCCTGATGGCGCTCGTGGCTGTGGCCGCGGGCTGCGGCCAGGACGGTCCCGGAGGCGCCGGGAGCGAGCGCCCGCCGACCCCGGTCGTCGTCTCGACGCCCTTCGAGTACGAGTTCGCGGACCGCATCGAGGCGCTCGGGACGGCGCGCGCGAACGAGTCCGTCGTGATCACCGCGAACGTGACCGAGACCGTCGCGCGGGTCCATTTCGAGAGTGGCCAGCAGGTCGCCGCGGGCGCCCTGCTCGTCGAGCTCGAGAGCACGGAGGAGCGCGCGCAGCTCGCAGAGGCTCGCGCGAACCGGGCCGACGCGAGGCTGCGCTTCGAGCGCGTGGCCGATCTCGCGAAGCGCGGCACCGAGTCCCAGTCGCGCTACGACGAGGTCCGGACCGCATTCGAGGCGGCAGAGGCGCGGGTCGCGGAGCTCGAGGCCCGACTCTCGGATCGGCGCCTCCGATCGCCCTTTGCCGGGGTCCTCGGGCTGCGCGAGGTGAGCCCAGGGACGCTGGTCCAGCCCGGCGACCGCATCACGACCCTGGACGACATCGATCGGATCAAGCTCGACTTCTCGGTGCCCGAGACCTTCCTGTCGATCCTCCGTACGGGGCTGGACATCCGGACGGAGAGCGCCGCCTACCCCGAGCGGATCTTCCCCGGCCGGATCACCGCGATCGACAGCCGGGTCGACCCCGGGACTCGCGCCGTCCGCGTGCGCGCCGAGATCGAGAACGAAGACCACGCCCTGCGACCGGGGATGTTGCTCACGCTGGTGCTGCGCGCGAATCCGGAGCGATCGCTGGCGCTCGAGGAGCAGGCCCTGGTGCCGCGCGGGGCGAGTCAGTACGTCGTCGTCCTCGACGAGGAAGACCGGCCTCGCCGGATCGAGGTGCGGATCGGTCGCCGTGTCCCCGGCCTCGTCGAGGTGCTCTCGGGACTCTCACGCGAGAGCCGCGTGGTGATCGATGGGGCGAGCTTGATTCCCCCGGGCGGTGTCGTCCGCGTCCTGCGCGAGCAGGCGCCACCCAATGCCTGACGGCGGGGACGGGGACGTCCGGGGACGCGCGAGTCGCCGGGGTCCGTCCCGGTCCGCCTCGGGCCGCCAGCGTCTGCCGGGGGACGTCGGGGCAGACCGCCGACGATCTCGGGGCGAGACCCGACGAGGCTCGATCCGATCCCCGGCCCTTGATCCGATCCGGAGAAGATGAACATGTGGCTCTCCGACACCTC
>CAYXLY010000724.1:0-1663 GCA_964466005.1 uncultured Spirochaetaceae bacterium
GGTGTGTCAGGCGACGCGGCTGGCGCGCACGCGGGTCTCGCGCTGGCGCTGTCGGCGGTGTCGGGAGCGGGGGCTCGGGGGGGAGCTGCGGGTCGAGCGGGCTGGGGCGGCCCTGGCGGTCGACGCATGAGCGAGGCGGACTGTCCGTTCTGTCGGCCGGCGGTCGATCGGCTCTTTCATCTGGGGGAGGCGATCCTCGGGCTGTGGGATGGGTATCCGGTCAGTCCCGGGCATGCGCTGCTCGTGCCGAAGCGGCATGTCGCGGGCTGGTTCGAGGCGACGGAGGCCGAGCAGCGGGAGCTCGTCGCGGCCCTCGCGCTGGCCCGCGCCGAGGTCGAGGCGCGCCATCGGGCGGACGGCTTCAACGTCGGCATCAACCTGGGGGCGGCCGCCGGCCAGACCGTCCCGCATCTTCATATCCACGTGATCCCACGATACGCCGGCGACATGGCCGATCCCCGCGGCGGCGTGCGCGGCGTCATTCCGGCCAGGCAGAACTATCTCCGCGAGTCGCCGGCCGGTGGGGAGCTGCTTCGCGATCGCGAGTCCGAGTCGATCAGCGGAGCGATCGGACCAGCCAGCAGAGCGGCGGTCGGCCCGGCAAACGCGAGCCTCAGCGAGCTTCGGGCCCTCGTGCGGGGTGGAGTCGAGGATCCGCTGCTCCCGCATCTGAAGAGCCATCTCGACGCAGCCGGATCTGCGCGATTTGCCGTCGCCTTCGTGCTGCCGAGCGGCATCGATCTCCTCGATGAACGTCTCCGCGATCTATGCGAGCGGGGCGGCCGGCTCCAGATGCTGACAGGCGACTATCAGGACGTGACCGATCCAGACGCCCTCGAGCGGCTTCTCGACATCCAGACTCGGTACGAGGAACAGGTCGATCTTCGCGTATACGAGACCTCCGGGCAGTCGTTCCATCCGAAGACCTACATCTTCGAAGGGGGCGACGAGGGGAGTGTCGCCTTCGTCGGAAGCTCGAACCTGAGCCGGACGGCACTCAGCCAGGGCATCGAATGGAACTACCGCGTCATCCCGGGCCGCGACTCGGGAGGCTTCCGGGAGATCATCGACGGCTTCGAAGCGCTCTTCGAGGGCCCCGCCGTGCGCGCACTCGATCAGGCCTGGGTGGAGGACTATCGCCGACGGCGCAAGACCTCGGTCGTCGGTCCGATCGTCGGACCCCAGGCGGAGCCCGTCGAGGTCGATCCCGAGCCGACCGAGGCGCCGCCCGAGCCCCACCCGATCCAGAAGGAGGCGCTCGCGGCCCTCGAGCGGACGCGGAGCCAGGGCGCGCGGGCCGGGCTGGTCGTCCTCGCCACCGGCCTCGGCAAGACCTGGCTCTCGGCCTTCGACAGCCAGCGGCCCGAGTTCAAGCGCGTTCTCTTCGTGGCCCATCGCGAAGAGATCCTCGGGCAGGCGATGAAGACGTTCCGGAGGATCCGGCCGGCCGCACGGCTAGGTCTGTACACGGGAAAGGAGAAGGACGAGTCGGCGGATGTTCTCTTCGCCTCCGTTCAGACCCTCAGCCGGAACGATCATCTTCGCCGCTTCGACCGGCGTTCGTTCGACTACCTCGTCGTCGACGAGTTCCAGCACGCCGCGGCCCGGACCTACCGGCGCCTGATCGACTACTTCGAGCCCCTCTTTCTGCTCGGATTGACGG
>CAYXLY010000725.1:0-1660 GCA_964466005.1 uncultured Spirochaetaceae bacterium
GTAGCAGGCCTCGTTGATGGTCTCGGGAGCGTCCTCGAGAGCCTCGTTCACAGAGATCACCTCGCCCGCGAGGGGGGCGAAGAGATCGGAGACGGCCTTGACCGACTCGATGGTCCCGAAGGTGGCGCCTGCCTCCGTGGTCGAGCCGATCTCGGGCAGCTCCACGAAGACGACGTCGCCGAGCTGGCTCTGCGCGAAATCGGTCACGCCGATGACGACGTGGTCCCCCTCCTTGCGCACCCACTCGTCGTCCTGGGTATATCGAAGCTCGTCCGGAATGTCGTAGTCAGCCACGCGAAGGCACTCCCTGGAATCTTGGAAAGGGCATCTCGGCCGGCCGGACTCCGAAGGAGATCCGCGCCGGGTCGATGGAGGATCAGCGGTGGATCAGCGAAGGAAGGGCAGCTCGACGACGCGCGCCTCGACGTCCTTCTTGCGGATCCGGATCGCGAGGACCTGACCGACCTCGCCGAGCCGTCGCGGAGCGTAGCCGAGGCCGATCGACTTTCCGAGAGTCGGCGAGGGCGCACCCGAGGTCACCCGCCCCACGACCCGACCCTCGTTCAGGATCTCGTAGTCCGCCCGGGCGATGCCACGACCGGTCATCTCGAAGCCGATCAGGCGGCGGGAGCCCGGTCCCTCGTCGTCACGCTCGGCGAGCGCCTTCGCGCCGATGAATCCGCCCCGCTGCCGCTTCACGAAGCGCTCGAGCCCCGCCTCGACGGGAGAGGTCGTGTCGTCGAGCTCGTGGCCGTAGAGAGGCAGGGCAGCCTCGAGCCGCAGCGTATCGCGAGCGCCCAGTCCGGCGGGCCGGATCCCCTCGCTCCGTCCTGCCTCGAGGATCGCCTCGAAGAGCGCCTCGGCGTGGGCGGCCTCCAGATAGATCTCGAAGCCGGGGCTGCCGGTGTAGCCCGTGCCGGAGACGAGGGTGGAGAGGCCGGCGATCTCCATCCGGGCGACGCGGAACCGCCGGGGGAGCGTCGCGTCTTCGGGCAGCAACGCGGACAGGATCCGCGCTGCGGCCGGACCCTGGAGCGCGAGCAGCGCCGTCTCGGCGCTGCGGTTCGTCACCTGTACGCCCGGGCCGGTCTGCTCGCGAATCCAGGCCTCGTCCTTCTCGAGGTTCGAGGCGTTCACGCAGAGGAAGAGCTCGTCCTCGGCCAGCCGGGTGACCAACACGTCGTCCACGCAGCCCCCGGCCTCGTTCAGCATCAGGCCGTAGCGCGCCCGATCGGTTCGCAGCGAGTCGATCTCACAGGTGACCAGCCGCTCGACGGCCTCGTTGGCCCCCGCGCCGGCCAGATGGATCTGGCCCATGTGGGAGACGTCGAAGAGGCCCGCGCGCTCGCGAACGGCCTCGTGCTCCTCGCGGATCGAGCTGTACTGGACGGGCATCTCGAAGCCGGCGAAGGGGACGATCCGTGCGCCCAGGCGGACATGGGCCCCATGAAGGGGGGTTCGTGACAGCGTGCTCACAGGCCCTTCCGCTCGCGATAGGCATTCAGGGTATTGCGCAGCAGCATCGTGATCGTCATCGGGCCGATCCCTCTGCGCGAGGGCGTGATCAGGCCCGCGATGCCCTGGGCGGCCTCGAAGTCGACGTCGCCGACCAGCTTGCCCTCGACCTCCGAGACGCCGACATCCATCACGGCGGCGCCGG
>CAYXLY010000726.1:0-1657 GCA_964466005.1 uncultured Spirochaetaceae bacterium
CTCGACCCCGCTCGACGAGGGCGGCTCCGCTCGCCCAGGGAGGCAAAGGCACGCGTTCGCGGGGCCAACTTAGCAGGCGTCCCCGCCTTCGGAACGAGAGAAGGTTCCATGGATGGCTGCTTCGGGATGCCGTCTCACGCCCGCTGATCGACGACCCGGCGACGCTCGCCTGGCCTGGACCCGCCCCGGAGATCGCCCCGTCCCGCACCGCACCCGCCCGCACCCGATCGGATTCCGACTCCCGGTCCCCTCTCCGCTCGCTGCGGTCGGGCTGATTCCGGTTCGCACAGATGGGGGTTCGTGCGGCCAGAGGCGGGCTCTGTCGGGCGGCTCCGCTCGGGGACGGATCGATCTCCGACCTCACGGACGGGATCCTCCGCTCTGCCGCTCGGAGATCCTCGATCGATCGGCCAGAGGGGGGCAGACGGCCGGCGAGCAGAGCGCAGACGACGGGAATCCCCACCCGGCGCCGCTATATTCCGGTCTCAAATCGCTTCGAGGTTCGATGCATGTCGCTCCCGGCCCGGGAGATTCGAGAGACCTTCCTCCGCTACTTCGAGTCGCGGGGCCATCGCCGCGTGGCGAGCGCTCCCCTCGTGCCGGAGTCCGACCCGACTCTCATGTTCGTGAACGCCGGGATGGTCCCCTTCAAGCGGGTCTTCCTCGGGGAAGAGACCCGCGACTACAGCCGAGCGACGAGCTCCCAGAAATGCATGCGGGTCTCGGGAAAGCACAACGACCTCGAGAACGTGGGACGCACGCCGCGTCATCACACCTTCTTCGAGATGCTGGGCAACTTCTCCTTCGGTGACTACTTCAAGGCCGAGGCGATCGAGTACGCCTGGGGGCTGTTGACCGACGGCATGGGCTTCGATCCGGCCGATCTCGTCGTGTCCGTCTACCAGGAGGACGACGAGGCCTACGGCCTCTGGCGCGATGCCATCGGGCTGCCCGAGTCGAAGATCTACAGGCTCGACGAGAAGGAGAATTTCTGGTCGATGGGGGATACCGGGCCCTGTGGACCCTGCTCGGAGATCCACTACGACTGGGGGGCGCTCCCCGAGCATCCCGACGACGATCCCTCGAGTGAGACGGGCCGTTTCATGGAGATCTGGAACCTCGTCTTCATGCAGTTCAATCGGAGCGCGTCGGGCGAGATGACGCCCCTGCCCCGGCCCTCGATCGATACCGGGGGCGGGCTCGAGCGCTGGGCTGCCGTCTTGCAGGGGGTCCGCTCGAGCTGGGAGTCGGACGCCTTCACTCCGCTCATCGAGCGGGCCGCGGAGCTGTCGGGGGCGGTGCCGGGCGAGGACCCGGAGAGGGACGTCTCCCTGCGCGTCGTGGCCGATCACGCCCGCGCGCTCGCGTTCCTGATCGGGGATGGCGTGATGCCCAGCAACGCCGGTCGAGGCTATGTGCTCCGACGGATTCTCCGGCGCGGCTCCCGCCATGGTGTGCTGCTCGGTCGGAAGACGCCCTTCATCCATTCGGTCGCCGATGCCGTCATCGATCAGATGAGCGAGGCGTATCCGGAGCTCGTCGAGAGACGCGCCTACATCACCGATCGCATCCGGCGCGAGGAGGAGCGATTTCTCGAGACCCTGTCCACGGGGCTGACGATGCTTCAGAGCGAGATCGAAGAGCTGAAGGGGCGGGG
>CAYXLY010000727.1:0-1657 GCA_964466005.1 uncultured Spirochaetaceae bacterium
GTGTCAGTTCGATGGCCCGCTGGTGCGACAGCGAAACGCCCTGCTCGCGGGCCAACGCCTGGGCGATCCAGCGCTCCATGCCCTGGCCCTGCACCACGACGACCGCGGGCGCGAGCGGGTCGCGGCGCGAGGATGCCCAGCGAAGCGCCAGGGCAGCGAGCAGCTTCTCCGTGCGGTTGCTCCGTTCGACCGAGAGCAAGGGAGGCCTAGAAGGCGGTCTTCGTGGCGGCCTCGAAGTCCCAATAGGAACGCAGCAACGAGATCCTGCCCTCGGCGTCCACCTCGTACACGTTCACGACCTCGCTCCACTGCACGCCGCCATCGGGTCGCTTCGAGACGATCGTCCCGACGTTGACGCAGGCGTCTCCGGAGGTGAGGGTCTGACGGATCTCGAAGCCGATGCCACCGGGCCGGATGTGCGCGGCACAGAATTTCCGGATCGCCTCCTTGCCGCGGTGACCGGTGCCCTCGGGATCGAAGGGAGATCGACCATAGGGATCCTGCACGACCGCATCCTCGGCAAAGAGATCGAGCCACTCCTCGCCCTTGCCCGCCATCGCGAGCTGCATCGACTTCACGCTGGCGGCGCGCGCCGGGGTCTGGGGGGCATCGAGCACGACCTGGATCGACATGGGCTCCTCCTCGGAATGTCTCGGACCGTCCGCTCCCGAGAGCATGAAGCCTCTCGCGCGGACGAATCGATCGCAACGCAGAGCTCGCCTCCGGCGAGCGCGCCGGCAATCATAGGGGATCGCGGGCCGCGCATCCGCGAGGCGTCCCGACGCAGATCCGCGCGGGCCCGGTCCGATCGAGCTCAGTCCGGGCGAGCCGGACGCGGACGACGTTCGATGTGGTCGCCCATGAAGAATCCGACGAGGATCCGGTCTCCGATCTCGAGGGCCACGCTCGCGGCCCCCCTGCCCTCGAGGAGCCGATCGGCCTGCAGGCTCGCCGGGTCGATCGAGTAGATCGCGTAGCCGATGTCGCATCCGCCCTCCTCGATCTCGTTACACGCGAGCGCCTGCAGCACACCGCCGTCCTGCGCCGCGACCAGAAGCCGGCCGTCGGGGGTCCAGGTGAGATTGTCGGGGCTCTCCTCGAGGGCCACCGAGTCCCGAACGGGCGGTCCTTCCGCGCCGAGCCGCAGCCGGTAGACCGAGCGCGCGCCCCACTCGGCGACGAAGATCTCGCTGCCGTCGGGGGAGACCGCGATTCCGTTCGGCGCACTGCCCCGGCTGCCCTCGACCCGGGCGATGCCCTGCTCCGGCGTCCAGCGCAGCACGCTGCCCGTCTCCCTTCCGGTCAGGATCTCGAAGCCCGTCCAGAGCGCCGTGAGGCTCGAGCCCTCGAGCACGGGCGAGAAGTTCGTGACGACGAGTCCTTCTCCATCGGGAAGCCAGGCGACGTCGTTCGCCATCAGGCCCTCAGGCATCGGGATGCAGCCCCGCCACTCGACGGCCGGCGCCGGATCCGCGCGGAGCGCGAAGAGCTCGAGGGCCTCGCGACCTCCGTGATTCACGACGACCAGGCGGTCTCCCAGAGAGCCGCCCGAAGCGACGTCGAGACCATGCGGCAGGAAGCTCGAAGGGTCGGGCGGGCCTGGGCAGTCCGGATCGCCCCAGTCGGTCCCGCCCTGCGGCCCGGCCGAGCCGGCCGA
>CAYXLY010000728.1:0-1653 GCA_964466005.1 uncultured Spirochaetaceae bacterium
CCGCGGCCCCGCGATCCGACCGGCTCGGAACCGCGCTCTCGAGAGCGAAGGTCGCCCCCCAACCCGAGTGCGTCGCCCCACGGTCAATCGGCTTCTCTGGTAGGATTCGTCCCAGCGAGCCGCGTGTCGCGTGCCACAGGCCACGGGCCACGGGCCACGGGCCGGACGAGAGCCCGGACGCCCCCCTCGCTCGGAGCGTCATGCCTGTCCCCGCATCCGGTCTCTACGTCGTCCATGCCGACTGGGGCAAGAAGCCAGGAAAGCGGCGGCTGGCGAGCGCCACGATCGAGGCCGACGGCCGGGTCCGCGCCGAGGCCTCCGAGCCGGTCCACGATGCGTCCCGGCTGCTCGAGAGGCGGCCCCTCGCCGCGCCGGGGATCGATCGGGCCTTCTTCGGCTTCGACTTTCCGATCGGGCTGCCGGCGGCCTATGCCGCGCGAGCGAAGATCGCGAGCTTCCACGCCTTCCTGATCGCCCTGGCCGACGGCGCCTGGCCCGACTTCGCGAGGGTCGCCGAGCGCCCCGAAGAGATCTCGGTCGAACGTCCCTTCTACCCCTACAGCGCGACGAGGATCGGCTCGCAACGCGTTCGACAGCGTCATCTGCTCGATGCGCACGGTGTCGACCACATGGATGCGCTCCGACGGCGCTGCGAACGCGGGCGTCCGGGCCGTCGCGCCGCCTGCGCGCTCTTCTGGACCCTCGGCAGCCAGCAGGCGGGGCGAGGCGCTCTGGCCGGCTGGCAGGAGGTTCTCCTGCCCGCTCTCGGCCGCGCCGATCTCGACGTCGCACTCTGGCCCTTCGACGGCCCGCTCGACGAGCTTCTCGATCGGCGCTCGGTTACGGTCGCCGAGACCTACCCGGCCGAGCTCTATGCCCACCTGGGAATCGAGATGCGCGGCAGCAAGCGGCGTCAGCGGGATCGCCAGCATCACGCCGACACGCTGCGGGCCTGGGCACGACGACACGACGTCGAGCTCTCCGACGCGCTCGACGAGGAGATCGGGAATGGCTTCGGATCGAAGGCCGATGGCGAGGATCGCTTCGATGCCGTCGTGGGCCTCTTCGGCATGCTCGGGATCGTGCTCGGCGAGCGGCCGAGCGGCGAGCCGGGCCACGACCCCGACCTCCCCGTGGAGGGCTGGATTCTCGGCCGGGATCACCGGGCATAGCCGCCCTCTCATGAGCCCCGACCGCGCGGCTCGGGAGAGGGCCTTCCGTCTCCTCCCGATCGCTCTCGCCCGGCTCGGCTGCGGCGCGGAGTCGCCCGCATGAGTCGAGATCCTGCCGAGCGCCGAAGGCGGCCGGCGCCGAGCGATCGACGCAGCGGCCTCACCTGGGCCTTCGCCGCCGCGGTCGGCGGCGCCCTCTTCGTCATCCCGTGGAAGCTCGCGAACGAGGCCGGCGAGTCCGCGAACAGCGTGCTGCTCCTGCTCGCGGTCTCTGCGACGGCCAACACCTTTCTCGTCTTCTGGCAGCGGCGAGGCAGCGGGGCACGTGGGCTCCGGATCGGCCGCACGGACCTCGGCGTCGCGTCGCTGCTGGCGGGCTTCACCCTCGTCGGCAACCTCGCCAGCGGGCGCGCCATCCAGGATCTCTCCCCGGCGCTGCTGAACGTGCTGCTCCGCGCCGAGGTGATCCTCGTGGCGCTCT
>CAYXLY010000729.1:0-1644 GCA_964466005.1 uncultured Spirochaetaceae bacterium
CGGAGAGGCGGCGGCGCGGGCGACCGGTTCGGACGAGGAGAGGGCGCGGAGCTCGCTTGACGTCCGGGGAGTTCGGGTCGATGATGCCGTGACGGGCGACCGTGCCCATGCGCGGATCGATCTCGATCCCGGAACAGAGCAGGAGAGACCCGATGGCGATGCCCCGTCCGAGCGAGCCGAGCGTGCGACCGATTGCCGGTGCCCTGGGCGCAGAGATCGAAGGTCTCTCCCTGCGCGACGTCACGGAGTCGGATTTCGCCTGGATCCGGGAGGCCCTCCTCGAGCACCTCGTGCTCTTCTTCCCGGGCCAGTTCCTGACGCCTGACGAGCATCGCGCGTTCGCGCTGCGGTTCGGGGAGCCCGAGATCCATCCCTTCATTCCGAAGCTCGACGAGGACCACCCCGAGATCGTCGTCCTGCGCTCGGAGAGCGGCTTCATCGCCGACGTCTGGCATACGGACGTCACCTTCAGCGAGTCCCCCCCGGTCTGCTCGGTGCTGAATGCGCTCGAGATGCCGGCGCGCGGCGGAGACACGATGTGGTCGAATCAGTACCTGGCCTACGAGCGGCTCGCCGACCCGATCAAGGAGATGATCGGAGGCCTGACGGCGGTCCATACGGCCGCCACCTACGGGCATCCCGAGCAGAAGGCGGTTCATCCCGTGGTCCGCGAGCATCCCGAGACGGGACGACCCTCGCTCTTCGTGAATCCCCAGTTCACGCGACGCATCGTCGAGCTGAGTCGCGAGGAGAGCTCGGCGCTGCTCCAGATGCTGTTCGCGCACTCGATCCAGACGGAGCTCACCTGCCGTCACGCCTGGTCCGAGGGCACGATCGGGATCTGGGACAATCGCTGCACGCAGCATTGTGCCGTCAACGACTACGAGGGCGAGCGCGTGATCAGCCGGGTGACGATCCTGGGCGACCTGCCGGAGCCCGCCTTCGACACGCAGCGCTGGCCGGCCTACCGCTCCGGTCGGATCTCGGCCCGGAGCTCGGGGCTGGATCGGGACTGAGCCCGGCCCGAGCGGGGACCGGGCCACGCCTCTCGAGTCGGAAGCTCGGAAGCGCACGCGAGATCGCCCCGCTGCCGGAAGAGGTGACCGTGGGAGGAGCTCGCGCATGTCCAGCACGTCCAGCACGTCCAGCAGACCCGGCCGACGCGGCCGCCTTCCGGGGATCGCTCTCTGCCTCTCGACGTGGGTGATCGCTTGCGCGTCGCCCGGGCCGAAGCACGAGTACGAGCTCGCTCCCGGCAAGGGCTTCGGCCCGCATCTCGACTCGGCGCTGGTGATTCCGATCAACAAGACGGTGCCGATCCCTGCCGGTCTCGAGAAGGGAGAGGGAGCCGTCTCCTCGATCCTGATCGAGTACCTCGAGGAGAAGGGGCTCGAGGTGACGCCCCTCGAGCCTCGCGAGTATCGTCGCGTGCTCGTCCAGGCCGCCCATCGACTCGAGCAGGAGATGTTGTCGGGGGCGACCGGCTCCGTCTCCGCGACGCCGACCTTCTCGGAGGTGATCCCCCATCTCCTGGCCCGGCTCGAGGTCGACGTCGACCTGGTGGTGGTTCCGAACATGGTGCTGCGCGAGGCGGAGCTCGTGGGCAGAGGGACCGCGCGCTGGGACGGCGTACGCCGGAGGAAG
>CAYXLY010000730.1:0-1638 GCA_964466005.1 uncultured Spirochaetaceae bacterium
CCAGTCGCCACTGCAACGCTCCCGGGGAGACGACGGGGGCTCCGGTCGCCGCGGGAGTCAGGGCCTCTTCGATCTCCGGACGGACCGCGCGCGCCTCCTGGACGTAGCTCTGTCCGAGGACGCGGACGCCCGCCGAGAGGGCCGCCAGCACGCGCTCCAGAGGCTGGCGCTTCGCGACGCCGACGAGCGTGATCTCGTCGGGAGAGCGACCCGCGCGCTCCGCCGCATCGGCGATGCGGGCGCGGACCGATCGGAGGCGCTGCGCCGCCTCGGCGAGCGCCTCGGGCGGGAGGGCGTCGAGGCGGCTCATCCCGTCTCCGGGAGAAGGCTCACGGAGCTCTCGAGCCAGTCGCGCCGGGCCTCTTCGAGGAGCGCCAGGGTCTCCTCGAGCGGGAGCCCGATCACGTTCGAGCGGCTGCCCTCCACGGAGAGCACGAAGCGGCTTCCTCCGCCCTGCAGCGCATAGCCCCCGGCCTTGTCGAAGGACTCGCCCAGTGCCACGTACTCGGCGAGCTCCTCGCGTGTCGCCGGCCGCATCTCGACTCGCGTGACGACGATCCGCGATCGCGTCCCTGCGTCCCCGCTCCCGCCTGCCTCCCCGCCGCTGCGGGCGACGGCGATGGCCGTCATCACCTGGTGCCAGCGTCCGACGATCCGCGCGAGCTGCTCGACCGCATGCTCCGCGTCGCGTGGCTTGCCGAGGATCCGGTCGTCCGGCGCGACGACGATCGTGTCCGAGCCCAGCACGAGACGGGCGGGCGAGCCGGGAAGTCGCCGGGCGACATCGAGGGCTTTCTCCCGCGCAAGGCGCTCCACCAGTGCGGCGGGGCTCTCGGCGGGAAGAGGCGTCTCGTCGAGGGCGGCAGGCAGGACGTCGAAGAGCAGACCCGCCTCGCGAAGGATCTCCCGGCGTCGAGGCGATGCACTCGCCAGGACGAGTCGGGCGCTCTCCTGGTCCGGATCTCGTCGCTTGGCGTTGCCCCTGTCCCGGTTCACGTCCCGCGAGGTACCGAGGGGAGCGCGTCGCGTCAAGATGGCGGATCCCCGAGCCATGCAGCCCCGGGTTGGGGTAGCGTGCTCCGGATGCCGCCCGTGACCGGACGACGGAGACAGGGAGGGCCCGCGGCTTGGAGAGCGGGAGGCCCCGAGCGCCTCGTCGTCGCCGTCCATCGGGTCGGCTCTCGGATCGGGTCCGGTCGGACGTCGACGAATCGCCTGATCTGGGGAGTGGCCTGGCTGCTCGCGGCCACCGTCGGCTGTGGAGGCAAGCTCCTCGTCTCCGGGCAGGGAGAGGCCGCGCGCTTTCGCCATCGCGAGCTCGGCTACGAGATCGCCTACCCGGGCGTGCTGGGCGAGCCGGGATGGTCCACGGAGGCGCTCGACGCGAGCGACCTGCTGGTCCGCCATGAGGACGGCGCCGCCTGGGCCCTGTCGTCGAGCTGTCGGGCGACGGCGACTCCGGTCGAGCTGCTGGCTGCCGAGCTCGCCCGCGCCGCGGGCGGGGGAGGGCGAGATCGATCCGGTCGGCCGATCCGGCATGCCGGGCTCGAGGGCTGGATGCAGCGGCTCGAGACCCGGGAAGAGGGAACGATGCTGGCGATCAAGACCGTGACGCTCCGCGGGCCGCGCTGTACCTAC
>CAYXLY010000731.1:0-1635 GCA_964466005.1 uncultured Spirochaetaceae bacterium
CCGTTCGTAGAGCTGATAGGCGTCGACCGACTCTCGAAGCGCCTCGAGCTCGCTGGGCGACCAGGTACGGGGCTGACAGGCGCTCGTCCACACGGCCAGGACCGTACAGACGAGGCCGACGAGCCAGACCGGCGCGGATTTGGGCACGCTCTCTCTCCGATCGTCCACGGGGCCGGAGGTTAGTGGATGGAGCTCGCGCCAACCAGGCAGTCGGATCTCCGTTCGGCGGGCATCCACGGACTCCGTGGGCGCCACGCAGGCACGAGGCGGGAATCCAATCCTCTCGCTTCGTCCCGAGCGGTCGACGTGTCCGGCCGGAGGGCGTTCAGTCGAGGCGATTCCGCACCCAGCGTCCGTCCAGGAGAATGGCCGACAGGTTCTCGGGGCTCGAGAGACAGGAGATGTCCACGCTCGGATCTCCCTCCACGATCAGCAGATCGGCCTTCTTGCCCGCCTCGATCGTGCCCGTCTGCTCGCCGAGGCCCATCGCCTCGGCGCCGTTCCGGGTCGCCCAGCCGAGGACCTCGAGCGGAGCGAGGCCGAGGTGCTTCACGTAGAACTCCAGCTCGGCTCCATAGTCGCCATGGGGCATGATCGGCGTTCCGTAGTCGTCACCCACGATCATCTTCACGCCGGCTCGCGCGGCCTCCGGCATCATGCGGCAGGTGTAGTCGAAGTCCTCGCGGATCGACCGTACGCGCGCAAGCGTCGTCTCGAGAGATTCCGGGAAGCCCTCACTGATCGGAAGGGGCTTCTCGGAGTGGTCCCAGCTCTCCGCGATCTCGAGGAAGCGGGTCGACCAGAGCATGCTCGGTACGACGAAGCTCCCGGCGTCGAGGATCGCCTCGATGCACTCCTCGTCGATTCGGTCCGCGTGGTCGATGATGTCGACGCCCGCCCGCGCGCACTCCAGAATGGCGGTTCGAGAGGGAGCGTGGGCGCGCACCTTCTTGCCGAGCTTGTGGGTGGCAGAGACGCACGCCTGCAGCTCGTCGCGATCGAGGTAGAGGATGTCTCGAGCCTGCTGGGCGCCGTGACCGGGGGAGGCGGAGATCTTGATGACGTCGCAGCCTCGGCCCGCCTCGCGTCGCGCCGCAGCCCGCCACTCGTCGGGGCCGTTCGCCGTGACGGTGAGGCCGGTGTTGCCGAGCTCCATGAAGAAGTTCCGGTTGTTCGCGTAGTCCGACATCTCGCCGGTGGTCACGAGCTCGTGGGATCCCGCCAGATAGCGAGGTCCTTCCACGAAGCCCGCCAGGATGGCCTCCTTCAGGCTGACGTCGATGGTATGGGCATTGCTCGATCCGATGGCGCCGGTGTAGCCGCAGTGGAGGGCGGTCTTCGCGTTGTGGGCAGCGAGCATGCTGAGGTAGGGCGGCGCAGCCTCGAGTCCGAGCGCCGGAGCGAGCACGCCTTCGCCGAAGGCTCCGAAATGCGAGTGGAAATGGCTCTGGACCATCCCCGGCATCAGGCTGCGGCCCTCGATGGAGATCGTGTGATCACCGGGTCGGCCCTCGATCGAGGCGTCGGGCCCGACGGCCTGGATGCGGTCGCCTTCGACTGCGACGGACCAGCCGGACTCGACCCCGCCGCGCCCGTCGATCACCCGTCCATTGCGAAACACGCTGCGCTGCGTCG
>CAYXLY010000732.1:0-1632 GCA_964466005.1 uncultured Spirochaetaceae bacterium
CCGTGTCCTGAACGCCCGTCAGGACGCCGACGAGGCCGAGATCGTCGCCCAGGCCGGGCACGCCGGTCGGGTGACCGTGGCTACGAACATGGCCGGTCGCGGAACCGACATCGTCCTGGGGGTCGGCGTCGCGGAGACCGGAGGCCTGCACGTGCTCGCCACCGAGCGCCACGATGCGAGTCGCATCGACCGTCAGCTCTTCGGTCGCTGCGCGCGTCAAGGCGACCCGGGCACCTGCGAGTCCATGGTGTCGCTCGAGGATGATCTCGCCCTCGTCTACGGCGGATCACTGATGGCCCTGGCTCGCTGGGTCTCGGGTCCGCTCCTGCAGCCCCTCGGCCGGCTCGCGCTGTCCCAGGCGCAGAGCCGGGCCGGACGCCTGCATGCGCGCATTCGACACCAGCTGCTGAAGGCGGACGAACGGCGGGACGTGCAGCTCGCCTTCTCCGGGCGGCCGGACTGATGGCGTCGTCCGTGCGCCGTCGGACGAGACTCCAAGGCGGCTCCTCGTCGGGGGTCGCAGGGTCGATGATGCTGCTCCTCCTCGCGGTCTTCGCCGCGGAAGCGGACGAGGGGCGTCGGATGCCGGCAGGAGACCTCGCGCAGCCCGTGGTGACGCGCGAGATCGTCGAGGGCTCTCCCCTCGAGCTCGACTGTCTGCTCGAGCCGCGTCGCCGGCTCGTGCTCGCTGCGCCGGTCATCGGCGTGGTCTCCCAGGTGCTCGTCGACCGTGGTGATACGGTCGAGGAGGGGCAGCTCGTGGCGACCCTCGAGTCGGCGATCGAGGAGGCGAGCGTGGCCATGGCCCGCGCGCGAAACGAAGCCGACGCGGAGCTTCGACACAGCGAGATCCGCCTTCGTTTCGAGAACAAACGGATGGAGCGCAACGAGCAGCTTCGGAGCGAAGGCGTCGTATCGGACGGGATCTTCGAGGAGATCGAGAGCGCGCGTCTGATGGCAGAGGCTTCGGTGCGCAAGGCGCGTGAAGATCGCGAGCTGCGGGCGCTGGAGCTGAAGCGGGCGGAGGCCGCCCTGGCGCGGCGTAGTCTGTACAGCCCTGTGCCTGGAGTCGTGGTGGATGTCATCCGGCAGCCCGGCGAGTACGCCGATCCACCCCAGATCCTGGAGCTGGCCCAGATCGATCCGCTCCACGTCGAGGTCTTCGCGCCATTGTCGGCCCTCGGCCGGGTCGCCGAGGGAGACACCGCAGTGGTGATTCCCGAGGAGCCCGTGGGAGGTCGGTACGAAGCGAAGGTCACGGTCGTCGACCGCGTGGTCGACGCCGCGAGCGGAACCTTCGGCATTCGTCTCGAGCTGCCGAACCCGGACCGCGCGATCTCGGCCGGACTCGAATGCCGCGTCGTCTTCTAGTGTCCTGCTCCGGAAGCTCGCTGTCGAAGTCGCGAGGCCGGCTCTCATTGCAGGACGATTCACGCTGGCACACCGAGATCGCGTCTGCGGGTCGCTCGCAAGGCGCGCGAGGGAGGCACGGCCGCCGCTACGGCGACCGAGTGCAACGCTGCGAGCGGCGCGCAGACACGATCGAATGCAGGCGAACTTCCGGAACAGGACACTCGCTCGAGCGGTCGGAGCGCGAGATCTCCTACTTGATCAAGCTGGCGAGGGAGCTGT
>CAYXLY010000733.1:0-1631 GCA_964466005.1 uncultured Spirochaetaceae bacterium
CTTCGCGAGCTGATGGATGCGGTTCTGCACGAATTGCGGGGCCTCGGTCCGGCTCACGTCTTCGAGCAGGGCGCCGGCCTCCCGCAGGACCACGTCTTCCTTGGCTGCCCGCCGCCCCTTGCGCACCTTCTGGAGGACCTGGCGGAAATAGCGGATGTCTTTGTCGCTGAGCTCGAAGGAGATCTTCATGATGCGGCGCATTCTAGCGGAATCGGATCCCGCCTTGTCGTGATTTTTTTCGAGACGGAGCCGGTGGAGCCGACGGAGCCGAGTCGATGCATCGGGGCTCGGCAGCCCCGGGCTCTCGCGATCCGAGGTGGGATCAGCTCCGTCCGCGTCGGCGGCGGGGCACGAGCCTCTGCAGGACCGTCGAGTCCTCGGGCGGATCGCCCAGCGAGCGGGCCAGCTCTCGCGCACTCTGCATCAGATTCGCGCCTGCCAGCGCGGGTCGCGAGGCGATCACGTCGAGGGCGCCCCAGGCCAGCCGGGTTCTCCCGGCGCCGGCCGCTGCACGCGCCCGCAGCAGATAGTGGTCGGGCCGGCGTTGCCTCGAGAGGAGGGTGTCGACGATCGCGATCGCCTCCGCTGCCCGGGCGGGGTCGTCGGTCTGGATGCGCCAGCCGGCGCGCAGGCGCGCCGCGTTGGGAAAGGCGAGGTGACCGGGCGCGATGCCGGCGAGGCTCGCGTCGAGCGCGCCGATGGCCTCCCAATCCTGGCTCTTCGCATGCTCGGTGGCCTGGATCAACGCCCTCTCCGCGGGCGCGAGACCGCTCGGGTCGAGGCCCGCGGTCTGACCGACGGCGATCAGTCCGATTCGCGCCGAGCGCAGATCGGGATCGACCTCGAGCGCACGCCGGAACTCCGAGGCGGCTCCGAGGATCTGTCCGTTGTCGAAACGCACCCATCCGCGCGCGGCCGAGGCCTGCGCGGGATCGAGCGCCTGCAGGAGTCGATTGGCTCGCTTCCGCTCCCCGTTCCAGACCATCCGACGCAGGACGGCGACCGCATCGACCGCCTGAAGGCGGTCGCGATCGAGCACCTCCTCACGCGCGAAGAGGTCGTCGAGATGCTGGATGCCGCGCTTCCCGATCTGCGCGGGGGGGAGGCGACGGGTCGCGAGTCGATTGTGGTCGTCGGTGTTCATCGGGCTGCGGGAGGAGAGCGCCCGGACGCCCGCCGTATCCAGCGTCCAGCTCGCGTAGAAGTCCTCCAGGCGATGGATGCCGTAGCGACCGAAGCTCTCGGGGGCGCTCGCCAACGCGCGCGGCGCGGAGCGGGCGAGGTCGATCGGCTGGTCGGAGGCCATGAAGACCAGTGCGGCGGGGACGGGGCGGTAGACGTGGACGAAGTCGAAAACCTCGGTCATCGATGCCATCAGGCTGCCGAAGAGGGCCTCGTCGACGAAGCTCGAGCCGATCCACTGCACGAAGATCCCGCCCGGGTCGAGCTTGGAGCGGGTGAGGTCGAAGAACTCCCGCGTGTAGAGATGGGAGGCCCCCGAGGTCCAGGGGTGGGAGGGCTGGGAGACGATCGCGTCGTAGCGCGTGTCGGCCAGCGTCATCGCCCCCCTCGCATCACCGATGCGAAGCGAGACGCGCGGATCGGCGAGGGGATCCCGGGGCCGGGGGATC
>CAYXLY010000734.1:0-1628 GCA_964466005.1 uncultured Spirochaetaceae bacterium
CAGGCTCGAGTGCGCAGCGGCCGAGGGGGATTGCTACACAAGCGACCGATCGGCGACCCGTGTCGCAGGACCTCGACCACGCGATCTTCGACCGGAATCGGACTCGAGCTCGAATCGATGGAAGGAAAGAATGCCATGACTCCCGCGACCGGTCTTCGTCTCCTCTCGCAGCGGTCTGCCGACCGCGCTGCCGGCCCCTGGCGGTCGAAGGGCCTCCGCGTGGTCCTCGGGATCGCGCTGGCCGCCGTCCTCGCACAGGCCGGCTGCGGCGATTCCGGGGACGAGCCCGCCGCCGAGCCGTCTTCGCCGGCCGAGGGCACCCGGTCGGGCGACACCGGGGCCGGCGCCTCGGCTCCGATCGGTCGGCCTTCGACGACGCCCTCCGTCCCCGACGACCTCTCTCGCGGTCTCGTCCTGGCCTTGTCGGCCTTCGACGCGCCCACGCCCGGGGACGACGCCCCGCCGGTGCCCCTGCCGGCGGAGCTCCACTTCATCGTCCGACAGGGGGGGGAGTGGGTCCGGACGCGGCTCGTCGATCCCGAGAGCAACGTCTTCCACAAGGCCATGGCCTACGAGATGCCCGACGGAGAGCTGCGGCTCCTGACGGGCGGCGGGACGAAGGCCCTGCTCAAGCTCTGGCGGAAGAAGGAGGGAGAGCTGGTCTCCGAGACGATCTGGGAGAAGGATTTCGGCGGTCGCTTCTCGCGCATGCGCGACCTCGAGGTTGGAGACATCGACGGCGAGGGCGGCAGCGAGATCGCGGTCGCGACCCACGACCAGGGCGTCGTCGCGGTCGTCCGTCCGGGTGCCGACGGAGGCGCCGAGGTCGAGGAGCTCGACGTCGAGAAGGACACCTTCGTCCACGAGGTCGAGCTCGGCGACGTCGACGGAGACGGCGCGACGGAGATCTACGCGACCCCCTCCGAGCCGAATCGCCTCGACGGCTCCCCGCAGTCGGGCAAGGTGGTCCGATACGTTCCGAGCCGGGACGAGGGGCGGATCGTGGTGGCGGATCTCGGCGATCGACATGCCAAGGAGATCCTGGTCGAGGACATCGACGGCGACGGACGCGACGAGCTCTATGTCGTCGTCGAGGGACAGAAGAATCCCGATGGGCCCGGGCTCCTGTACCGCACGGAGATCTGGCGCTACGAGGCCGATACGCCGCCGGACGGCGGGGTGGTGATCGCGGAGCTCGACGATCGGCTCGGCCGCTTCCTCACGCCGAGCGACCTCGACGGCGACGGCCGGAAGGAGATCGTGGCGGCGCTCTTTCGCGCGGGGGTCTGGTGGCTCCGGCCGGGCGAGGACCCGAGCGAGCCCTGGTCGAAGCGGGCGATCGACCGTCGGTCGAGCAGCTTCGAGCACGCGGCGATCGCGACGGATCTCGACGGCGACGGTCAGCAGGAGCTCTACGTCGCGAGCGACAACGACCAGGCCGTCCGGCGCTACGTCTGGAACGGACGTCGCTTCGTGAAGGAGGAGATCGACGAGCGCACGGACGGGCGGAGCGTGCTCACCTGGAACATCATGCCGATCCCGGTCGAGCTGGCGCCCGAGAGGCAGGCCCCGTAGAGCCGGAGATCGGAAGAGCGTCGTGTAGGGAAAGAGTGTGTCAGTACGTGTAG
>CAYXLY010000735.1:0-1621 GCA_964466005.1 uncultured Spirochaetaceae bacterium
CGCCAGGAGCTCTCCGCGGACCTGCGGCAGGAGCTCGACGCGATGTGGCAGAGCACCGTCGACCGGGAGCTCGGGCTGCCGAGCTATGACGCCCTGCTCACAGAGCTCGCCCCGTCCGGACCGAAGAGGCAGGCGAGCTGAGATCCGCTTCTCCTTCACAGCCCCAAATCGACTGCGTCGACGGCGGCTTCCCGATCATGCAGGACCCGCCGTAGCCCTCGAAGCGACCTCCTCGCGGACGTCGATCACCCACGAAGACATCATCGAAGGACCCTGCAATGAGCCATCGAGGCGAGCCCCTCTACAAGACGCGACCGACTGGACCCGAGGCGGCCCGATTCGGCTGGGCCAACCGGTACAACGACTTCATCTCCATGTCCGAGGGCAACTCGAACACCTATCTGATCGAGACACCCGAGGGCAACATCCTGATCAACTCGGGCATGGGCTTCGAAGCACCGGTTCACCACGCGAACTTCAGCGATCTCGCGGGCGACATCGACGGCACGATCGAGCTCGCCATCGTGACGCAGGGCCACACCGACCACGTGGGCGGCATCCAGTTCTTTCGGGACCGCAACCCCGGCCTTCGGCTCATCGCTCACGCCAACAACGAAGAGCATCAAGCCTACGACGCTCGTCTCGGACGTTTTCGCTCGGCCCGGTCCGCCTTCCGCTTCTACGATGCCTTTGCGGAGCTGTTTCGCGCCTACGCAGAGGCCGGCTACTCGGACCTCAATCCCCAGGATCGGCCGAAGGCCGACATCGTCTTCTCGGACCGATACGAGCTCACGATGGGTGGACTCGACGTCGTCTTGATCGGACAGATGGGAGCCGAGACGAACGACTCGTTGATCGTCTGGCTGCCGCAGCATCGCATCTGCTTCACGGGCAACCTCTTCGGATGCCCCTTCGGGCACTTCCCGAACCTCGTGACGATTCGCGGCGATCGCTACCGCGATGCACTCACCTGCGCTCAGGCGGCCCAGACCGTCCTCGACCTCGAGCCCGAGGTCATTCTCTACGGTCACCACGCCCCCGTCGAGGGCGCCGACGTCATCCAGAGGGAGCTCACCGCCTATCGAGACGCGATCCACCACGTCCACGATGCGGTCGTAGAGGGGATGAACGACGGGAAGGACCTCGCCACGCTGCAGCAGGAGATCGAGCTGCCCTCCGAGCTCGAGGTCGGCGAAGGCTACGGAAAGGTCTCGTGGGGCGTGCGGGCGATCTGGGAGAGCTACGCCGGCTGGTTCAAGCACGAATCGACGACCGAGCTCTACAGCGTTCCGCAAAGGGCCATCCACGCCGACCTGCTGGAGCTCGCCGGAGCGGACGCACTCGTCGAGCGCGCCGCCCGGAAGGCCGCTGCCGGGAGCCGGGAAGAAGCGCTCCATCTGCTGGACATCGTCCTGTCTGCAGATGCCGCAAACGAGAGAGCCCGCGCGCTGAGCCTCGAAGTCCACGAATCTCTGCTCGAAGAGGCGCGAACGTTCCGTACGACGGGAAATTTCTGGCTCGTGGGCTGGCTCGAGCAGCAGATCAAGCTGCTGAAGGGAGGCCGCGACAGCTCCCTCGCCAGCTTGATCAAGTAGGAGATCTCGCGCTCCGACCGCTCGAG
>CAYXLY010000736.1:0-1621 GCA_964466005.1 uncultured Spirochaetaceae bacterium
CTGCCCTCGCTGCTCGAGCGCGCCGGTGCCGACGCGGAGACCGCGCACGACGCCGCACGGGGCCTCGATGGGGACGAGGGGCGTCGCTTCCTGCTGGAGGCGGAGCGGGCGCTGCGTCATCGTCCGGCGGTGCTCGACGAGCTCGATCCCCGGGTGCTCTTCCGCCGACGCAGCGAGAAATGGCATACCTATCCGCCCGATGTCCTGCCGGCCTGGGTGGCCGAGATGGACTTCCCGGTCGCGGCCCCCATCCAGGCCGAGCTCAGACGATTCACCGAAGAGGCGGACATCGGCTATCCCCTGGCGCCCGAGCGGACCGGATTGGCGGAGGTCTTCGCCGAGCGGATGGCCGAGCGATTCGGATGGAGTGCCGATCCGGCTCGCGTGGACATCCTCTCCGAGGTCGTCCAGGGCATGTACTGGGCCCTCGAAGCCTTCGCGGCTCCGGGCGAGGGCGTGATCGTGCAGACCCCGATCTACCCGCCCTTCCTCCACTCGGTCCGCGAGACGGGCCGTCGACTGATCGAGAATCGACTCGTTCCGGGCGGGGATCGCATGGAGCTCGATCTCGACGGGCTCGACGAGGGGATCGACCCGGAGACGCGGGTCCTGATGCTCTGCAATCCGCACAACCCGTCCGGCCGCGTCTTCTCTCGGACAGAGCTCGAGAGCCTGGCGGAGCGCGTGCTCGCTCACGATCTCGTGGTCGTGAGCGACGAGATCCACGCCGATCTGCTCTTCGATGAGCGGGAGCACGTGCCCTTTGCGATGCTCGCCCCCGAGATCGCCTCCCGGACGGTGACCCTGACCTCGCCGAGCAAGGCGTTCAACATCCCCGGTCTTCGCTGTGCCGTCGCCCACTTCGGAAGCGCCGCACTCCAGGATCGATTCCAGGGCATCCTCCCCCGGCATCTTCGCGGCGGGATCGGACTGCTCGGCCTCCATGCCTCGATGGCGGCCTGGCGCTGGGGACAGCCCTGGCTGGACGAGGTCGTGCCCTACCTGCAGGCCAATCGGGACTTTGCCCGAGCGCGGCTGGCCGAGCGGCTCCCGGAGATCCGCTTCTTTCCGCCGGAAGGCACCTATCTCGCCTGGATGGACTGCTCCGGACTCGAGGTGGAGGGCTCTCCCGCCGCCCACTTCCTGCGCGCGGGACGCGTGGCGCTCTCGGATGGACGCGCCTTCGGTCCCGGCTGGGAGCGCCATGTCCGCCTCAACCTGGCGACCTCGCGATCGATCCTGGCCGAGGTGATCGAACGGATGGCGAAGGCGATGGGGCGCTAGTCGGAGGAGGATCTTGGCCCACTCCCACGTCCACGGCCCGTCAGCCGGAACGAGAGTCGCCTCCCGCAGCGAGAACCGGCGCCGCTTGATGATCGTGCTGGGTCTCGCGCTCGGCTATGCGGTCGTCGAGCTCGTAGGCGGCTTCCTGACGGGCTCGCTGGCACTGCTCGCCGACTCGCTGCACATGGTCTCCGACGTGGCGGCGCTCGGCCACTCGGTCGTCGCAGTCCGGATGGCCTCCCGCCCCGCGACGCAGCGCCGCACCTTCGGCTACAGCCGCGCCGAGATCCTGGCCGCGCTGGCCAATGGAGTGGCGCTCGCCGTCGTCGCCATCTTC
>CAYXLY010000737.1:0-1616 GCA_964466005.1 uncultured Spirochaetaceae bacterium
ATCTACACGGCTCTGAACACTCTTTCCCTACACGACGCTCTTCCGATCGCCTTTCGGCAGCGCCTGCGCAGGCGAGGCATCCTGCTCTCGACGGCGCGGCAGGGCGATCGAGTGGTGCTCGATCTGCTCTTTCCGGCGAGCGCGCTCGAGGATGCGCTCGAGACGGGTCGCAGGCTGATGGCGCCCCGGGCGATCGCGCCCGGGCGCGTCGAGTCGATCCGGCGCGAGCTCGCGCTGCTGCTGCTGGCCGAGGAGGCCGCGCCGAAGGCGGCTGCCCGGCGCTTGCGGCGGTCGCTGCGCGGCGGCGAGCCGGCTGCGGGCGCGCAGGCCGTCCTCGAGGCGCTCAATGGCGAGTCGCTTCGGGAGCTATTGGTTGGAGCGCTTCAGGGCGAGCCGTCGGAGGTCGGGCATCTGCTCGTCTACTCAGGGGCGGGCCTCGGCCAGGGCATGAGGATGGGGACGGGGACGGACTTCAGCCCGGCCACGTCCCCGGGCTCGGTCGCGCGCACCGAAGGAGGCGCGCAGCCCGAGGCGATCGCGGCCGCGCTCGATCGGATCGAGGAGGCGGTCGCGGGCTGGCCCGGGCCGTGGCACTCGACGGTGTCGGATCTGCGCCCGGTTGGCCCGGCTCCGGATCCAGCTCCGGATCCGGATCGAGGAATCGAGGACCACGTCGAGGCGACGGAGGGCGAGGCCGCCCGCGACACGCCCCGCGCGACGGCGGCCGACGCGACGGCCGCCGAAGAGGCGCCCGCGATCCATCTGCTCGATCAGCCCGGGGCACGACAGGTCGAGCTGCTGGCCAGCCGGGCGACCGTCGGGCGCGGGGCGGCGGATCGGCCGGCTCTCGAGATGCTCGCGAGCCTGCTCGGCGATCCGCTCGGCGGGCGGCTCTTCCGGGATCTGCGGGAGCGGCAGGGCCTCGCCTACGAGATCGGGGCCGAGCAGACCGCGGAGGGCCATTTCGAGGTGTCGACGCGGACGCGGCCGGAGCGGCTCGGGGCGCTGATGACCGGGATCGAGGCGCATCAGGCGGCGCTCGCGCGGGAGCCGATCGAGGACTGCGAGCTCGCAATGCTCCGCGAGCGCATGCAGGGACTGCTCGCGCTCGAGGCGGACGAGCCGGCCGAGCGCCTCGACGGACTCGTCCGCTCCTGGGCCGGGCAGGAGGGGCAGCTGTCCGGGCTGTCGGCGCGGGCGGCGGCCTATCAGGCCGTCTCGCGGGAGACTCTCGAAGGGGTGGCCCGTCGATGGCTGGCGGGGCCGGTCGAGTGGTGGCTCGTCGGCGATGCGCGCCACGTCGTCGGCCGGCTTCGCGAGGCCTTCCCCGATCGACGGATCCTCGTCCACGACGCCTCGCTCGAGACCGCGCGCGAGGCCGGCGGGCCCTGATCGCGGCGGGAGGCTGAGCGTTGGCGGGTCCCGTCGTGGCGGCCCGCTCGGCGGCTCTTCCGGGGCCGGGGACCGCGTCCGATCCCGATCGGCCGGATCGACAGGATGGGCAGGACGGGCAGGATCGACAGGATTGGCACGCCGCGTGCTTCATCCGAACCGATCGAGCGAGACGAAGGAGGATCGAACGATGCGATTCGAAACGAGGAGGGGGTGGCTCACCC
>CAYXLY010000738.1:0-1612 GCA_964466005.1 uncultured Spirochaetaceae bacterium
TGTCCCGGGTCTCTCCGCCGGCGAGGTCCACCGGATTGCCCCCGCTCCAGCGCGCGGGCACCCGCTCATCGATCGCCCGACGGATCGAGTCGGGCAGCGCGATCACCTCGAGACCGGACTCCGCACAGGCATCCGCCGCCAGCACGCCCCAGCCGCCGACGGAGGTGAAGATCACCGTCCGGCGCCCCTTCGGAAGCGGCTGCGTCGCCAGCGTGGCCGCCCACTCGAAGGCCTCCTCGACCGTCGGCGCTCGCAGCACGCCCAGCTGACGACAGAGTCCGTCGAAGATCCGGTCGTCGCTGGCGAGCGCCCCCGTATGGCTCGCCGCTGCGCGCTGCCCCTCGGCGCGGGCGCCCCCCTTCACGAGGACCAGCGGCTTCTCGCGCGTGAGCCGCTCGGCGGCGCGTCGAAAGCGACGCCCGTCGCCGACGCCCTCGACGTAGCCGAGCGCCACGGAGGTCTCCGGATCGACGGCGAAGAACTCGAGCAGCTCCGCGAGCCCCGTCTGCGCGGAGTTGCCGAGAGAGACCGCCCGCGAGATGCCCACGCCCGTCGCCACCGCATGATTCAGGTAGGACGAGACGAGATTTCCGCTCTGACTCGCCACCCCGATCCGGCCCCGCGGAGGATAGGGCGCCACGATCTGGGCACACATCGACTCGGCGGTCGAGATCACGCCCTGCCCGTTCGGTCCGATCAGGAGCAGGCCGAGCTCCTCGGCGACCTCGACGAGCTCCTGCTGGCGCGCCCGGCCCTCCTCCCCCGACTCGCCGTAGCCGGCGCTGGCGACGAAGGCGGCGCGGACCCCCTTGCGCGCGCAGGCGCGGAGCAGATCGACGTTCACCTGATTCGGCGTGCACACGAAGACGAGATCCGCCGCGTCCTCAGGCACGTCCTCGACGCTGGGGAAGGTCGACCGCCCGAGCACCTCGGCGCCGTCGGGCTTCACGCCGTAGACCTCGCCCGCGAACTCGTGGCTCAGCAGGTTGTGGAACGTGACGAAGCCGAACTTCCCGGGATGACTCGAGACGCCCGCGACCACGATGCCGCGGGGATGGAAGAGCGGACGGAAACGCTCGCGCAGCGCGTCGTCCGAGAGCGGATCGGACCGCCGCTCATCGGTCGCGGACGGCTCGCTCCCCGGCTCCTCGAGTCCCATCTCCACGAGCGCATCCACGGCGATCGGCTGGTCCCCCGCCACGATCAGCGGATTCAGGTCGACGCTCACGATCTCCGGGCGCTCGATCGCCAGACGCGAGAGTCCCTCGAGCACGTCGGCCAGGGCCTCCCGGTCGACCGCCGGCTCTCCGCGATGGGGCTCGGTCAGGAGATGCCGGGCCGCGAGCCCGTCGATCAGGCCGAAGGCCTCGTCCCGCCGGATCGGAGCGACCGCGAAGACGACGTCCGCCAGCGCCTCGGCCAGGATGCCGCCCAGTCCGAGCAGGACGCAGGGACCGAACTGGGGATCCCGCACCAGGCCTGCGATCAGCTCCCGAGAGCCCGCCACGCGCTCGGCCACCAGCAGCGAGACCTCGCCGTCCTCCGGTCGCGCCCGCGCGAGCAGGTCGCGCGCGGCCTTCTCGACCGAGGCCGAATCGGAAAGGCCGACGCG
>CAYXLY010000739.1:0-1610 GCA_964466005.1 uncultured Spirochaetaceae bacterium
CGCCGGTCCAGATTCTCGGTGGCCCGGACGCCCTGATCGAGCATGGCGAGTCGGCCGCGAGCCTCGGGCTCGGATCGGGCGACATCAAGCGCACCGTGGCCGAGCTCCTCGGCCGGATCTGAGGCGACGCGCTCATGACCCGGAGCGCCGGGAGCGCGCGAGGGCAGGGACGCGGCGAGTCCGAGCGCCTCGACGAACGGGTCGTGCGGGAGGGCCTCGCCGAGAGTCGCAGCGCGGCCCGGGCGCTGATCCTCACCGGCCGGGTGCTCGTCGACGACGAACCGATGGACAAGGCCGGGACACGGGTCGCCGCAGGACGAGAGATCCGGCTCAAGGGGGGACCGAAGCGCTTCGTGTCTCGGGGAGGCGAGAAGCTGAGCGCCGCTCTCGAGGCGCTCGGTCTCGACTGGCGAGACCTGCGCTGTCTGGACGTCGGCGCCTCGACGGGAGGCTTCACCGACTGCCTGCTGCAGCGCGGCGTGCGAAGCGTGATCGCCCTCGACGTGGGGCATGGCCAGATGCACTCCCGACTGCGACTCGATCCCCGGGTCGAGGTCCGGGAGCGGATCAACGCGCGGCATCTCGTCCCCGAGGACTTCGCCGAGCCCATCGATCGCGTCGTGGTCGACGCCTCCTTCATCTCGCTCGCCCTGCTGCTTCCGGCCCTCGATGCCTGCGCGCCGGATGCCGAGCTGCTGCTGCTCGTGAAGCCGCAGTTCGAGGTCGGCCGGGAGCAGGTGGGCAAGGGGGGCGTGGTGCGCGAGGACGCGCTGCGAGAGGCGGCCGTAGACCGGGTCGCGTACGTGGCCGCGGGCCTGGGACGCCGGGAGCGGGGACGCGTCGAGAGCGCCGTGCCCGGCCCCAAGGGCAATCGCGAGATCTTCCTCTGGCTCTCGGCCCGGAACGTCGAGGAGAGGAGCGGAGTCGAAGAGGCCATCAGGACTGCTACCCTCCCCGACAGAAGCGAGGAGGAGATTCGATGATCGAAGTCACATCCGAGGCGGCCCAGCGAATCCAGGCCCTCCTCTCCGAGGACGGCAAGGCGGAGTCGCATGGTCTGCGCATGAAGGTCGTGGGCGGGGGCTGCTCGGGCCTGCAGTATCAGCTCTCCTTCGACGACACGGTCCGCGAGATCGACCAGGAGATCGAGGTGGAAGGCGTCCGGATCATCGTGGACGAGAAGAGCGCGCTCTATCTGGTCGGGACACGCCTGGACTTCGTGGATTCCCTGCAGGAATCAGGCTTCAAGATCGAGAATCCGAACGCCTCCAATACCTGTGGCTGCGGCCAGTCCTTCGCGGCCTGAGCGCCGGCAGGTCTACCTCGACCATCACGCCACCACGCCCCTGGACGAGCGCGTGCTCGACGCGATGCTGCCCTATCTCCGCGAGGAGTTCGGCAACGCCGCCAGTCGCACCCACGCCTTCGGCTGGCGTGCGGAGGCGGCCGTCGAGGACGCGCGCGAGCGACTGGCCGGGATGCTGGGCGCAGCCGACCCGTCGGAGATCGTCTTCACGAGCGGCGCCACCGAGAGCAACAACCTCGCCCTGCTCGGCCTCGCCGAGGCCTCCTCCCGGCGCCGCCACCTGGTCACCGTCCAGACCGAGCAC
>CAYXLY010000740.1:0-1605 GCA_964466005.1 uncultured Spirochaetaceae bacterium
TCTACACGGCTCTGAACACTCTTTCCCTACACGACGCTCTTCCGATCTCGATCTGATCCGGGTGCGCGCGGTCGTATCCCAGGACGATGTGCACCTCGTGCAGCGTCGCCTCCGGACGGCCCATGTGCGCCTCGCCGAGCGGCTGGCCGACGTGCGCGAGGCCGACGTCGTCCGCGTGGTGCCCGCGGCGAGCGACGAGCTGCCGAGCCGCGTGCTGGGGAGCGGTGGCGGCGGGGAGGTGCCGGTGGATCCGGCCGATCCGGAGGGTGCGCGGGCCGTTCAGAAGATGTTCGAGATCGAGCTCCAGATTCCCGCGACCGACCAGTGGGTGAATGCGGGCGGCCGCGTCTACGTGCGCTTCGACCTGGGCGCCGAGCCGCTGGGCGTCCAGTGGGGGCGGCGTCTGCGTCAGATCTTCTTGTCGAGGTTCCGGGTATGACGGGGACCACGGACATCCTTCCGCAGCCCGTCGGGACGGAACGTCTGCGGTGCGCGCGTGTCGGCCTGACGCAAGGCGTTCCGCGAGGTGCGTACCCGGAACGTTCCGAACACCCCCCCTCGACGCTCGACGCATTCGGGCGACGCGCGGTCGCACCGATCACGCGCCGCTGGTACGGTCGGACCGGTGCGTCCGTCTGGCACCGGCGAGCAGAGCGCATCGAAGGGGCGGCCACGAGGCTCGAGGGCCTCGATGCGGGGGCTCTCGAGACGGCGGCCGACACGCTGCGCATCGATCTGGCTCGCGACGGACTGTGCGACGATCGGGTGGCGCAGAGCTTCGCGCTCGTTCGCGAGGCGGCCCGACGCAGCCTCGGGATGCCCCACTACGAGGTGCAGCTTCGGGCGGGATGGGTGATGCTCGAGGGACGGGTGGCCGAGATGCAGACGGGGGAGGGCACGAAGCTGACGGCCAGTCTGCCCGCCTGCACCGCCGCCCTGGCCGGCCTGCCCGTCCACGTCGTCACCGTCAACGACTACCTGGCAGAGCGCGACGCGAAGCTCCTGGAGCCGCTCTACGCGATGCTGGGGCTCTCCGTCGGTGTCGTCGTCTCCGGCATGGATCCGAGTGCGCGAGGGGCTGCCTATGCCTGTGACGTCACCTACTGCACCAACAAGGAGGTCGCCTTCGACTATCTCAAGGACCGGATCGCCCTCGGCGGACATCCGAGCCGACGCGTGCTCGAGCTCGAGGAGCTCGACGGACGACCCGGAAGGCGCGAACGTCTCGTCCATCGCGGACTTCACTTCGCGATCGTCGACGAGGCGGACAGCATCCTGGTGGACGAGGCCCGAACGCCCCTGATCATCGCGGAGCGCAGTCACGACCCCGTCGAGGAGCAGATCTATCGAGAGGCCGTGGCGGCCGCGCGGGATCTCCGATCGGGTCGCGACTTCCGCATCGACGAGACGGAGCGGCAGGTCCAGCTCACCGAGGAAGGCTCGCGAACGCTCGACGAGCGGCTCGCTGGCCGAGGCGGGCCCTGGAGCGGTCCGCGGCGTCGCGAGGCCTTCGTCCGCCAGGCTCTGACGGCGCTGCACCTTTTCCATCGAGACCAGCAGTACATCCTCGCGAAGGATCACGAGGGTGAAGACCGGGTGCAGATC
>CAYXLY010000741.1:0-1603 GCA_964466005.1 uncultured Spirochaetaceae bacterium
CGAGATCTACACGGCTCTGAACACTCTTTCCCTACACGACGCTCTTCCGATCAGCGTCTCGAGCACGATCAGACTGGGTCGTCCGGTCTCGGCGCGCGCGGCCTCGAGCGCCGAGCGCAGAGCGGGCCGATCCTGCCCGTCGACGGACTCGATCACGTGCCAGCCATAGGCCTCGAAGCGGCGCGGAACGGACTCGCCGAAGGTGAGGGCAGTGGAGCCGTCGATCGTGATCTCGTTGTCGTCGTAGATGTAGATGAGGTTGCCGAGGCCGTGATGCCCCGCGAAGGAGGCCGCCTCGGAGGAGACCCCCTCCATCAGGTCCCCGTCCCCGCAGAAGCCGTAGACGAAATGCAGACCGGGGCGGTCCCGGTCTTCGGAGGGATCCGCGGGCGCCGGGTCCCCTGCCGTCCCAGCGGCCCCCCCTCCGAGCTGGGAGGCCGTCATGCGGGCGGCCAGCGCCATCCCCACGCCATGCGCGAAGCCCTGGCCGAGCGGTCCGGTCGTGAGCTCGACGCCGGGCGTCTCCCCGTACTCGGGATGCCCCGGCGTGCGCGAGCCGAGCTGTCGGAAACGTGCGATGTCCTCGAGCGAGAGGTCGAAGCCGAAGAGATGGAGCAGCGCATACTGCAGCATCGAGGCATGGCCATTGGAGAGGACGAAGCGGTCCCTCAGCGGCCAGGCGGGATCACGCGGATCGAAGCGCAGGTGGTGGTCCCAGAGCTCGAAGGCTGCGGCCGCGAGCGCCATGGGCGCCCCGACATGGCCGATGCCGGCCCGCTCGACGGCGTCCACCGTCAGGAAGCGGATGGTGTTCTCGATCCGCCCCAACAGCTCGGGCGTCTCCTCGGGGGTCACGGGAGAGGTCATGGACAGACGTTCCTCAGGTCGGGCTCGACGAAGGACCGAGCGGCTCACTCGCTGCCTCGGCCCGATGCCCGAGCCGCGAGCAGAGAAGAGAGCGAGATAGAGAGCGGCCAGACAGTAACGCCGAAGCGCTCGTTTCGGAACCGCTCGACGAGCGCGGCATCGGGCCCCGCGGGCCCAGAGCGGCGATCTCCGCGTCGGATCCGCGCCGAGCCCGATGCGCACTGGGAATCGACGCGGCCGTTCGAAGGGGCCGCTCGAAGGGGCTCAGCCCCCGCCCAGCCGGACCTTCTCGCGCTCCACGTACTGGATCCACTTGCCGGCGACCTCCGCCGTCCCCTCGAAGCGGCGCGCGCGTTCGAAGGCGCGGATCGCGTTCTGCCACTGCTTGTCGTTGGCGGCCGCGATGCCGTAGAGGATGTGGGCCTGCCCCTCGTCTGCGAGGCCGCCCTTCTCGAAGGCCTGATTCAGCGCCTGGCGCGCTCCCCCCCAGCGACCCAGCTGGAGGTTCACCTGAGCCAGACGCATGTAGAGCGTCCCGTCCTCGTCGAGCTCGGCGGCCTTCGCGAGCGGATCCAGCGCCTTCTCCCACTCCCGGGACTGCAGAAGCGTATCGGAGTAGGTCTGATAGGCCCTCTGGGTCGGCTCGATCTTGCCCTCTTCGAGCCCCGCCTTCATGATCTCGGCCCCCCGATGCGGGAGCCCCTCGACCATGAGCATCTGGGCCAGACGCATCAGG
>CAYXLY010000742.1:0-1603 GCA_964466005.1 uncultured Spirochaetaceae bacterium
ATGGGCCACCTCGAGGCCGGCCGGGGTGGTGAAATCGATGGCGATGCCGAGCTTCGATTGATTCATGTTGGCGGCGGTATGGCCGGTCGTCGTGCCCGGACTCCCCACCCAGGGCGGAATGAAGCGGAGGGTATCGACTCGCTTCTCCGTCTCGACCCGGAGCACGGTTGCTCCCAGATTGGCCAGATCCTTCGAGATGAGCGGTCCCGCGGCGATCCACGAGAAGTCCGCGACCTTGAGACCCTCGAAGAGGGCTTCTCGGTCTCGCGGCGCAGGCACGGAGACGATCGGAGACCGCGACCGCTCCTCGGACCCGTCCAGGAGCGATTGGTGCTCGCCCAGGCGCGGCGCGCCACGATCGTACTGGATCGGTGTCCGGCTGAGCCTCGCGAAGGGGCCCGGCAGGCGATCGCCTCCGACGTCGACCCAGAAGTCGCGCGCGCGCAGCTGTGGATCGTCCAGCAGGTCGGGTGCGAGGTTGACCGGGGCGATCAGCCATTTCTGGGCGACCGCCTGCTCGTGGATCTCGGCCTTCGTCATCGTCCGCAGGTGCGCGAGCAGCTGACCGACGGCCCGATTCGCATCTTCGACCGAGAGCTTCCCTTCCTGGATCTGCTGGATCCAGGTCATCCAATCGATCCCGGTCAGATCCGGGTCGAGGCCGCCCTGCTCTCCGACCCATCTCATGACGGCGTCGAAGCCGAAGGCGCCCTGCGCTCCCAGCACGAGGGTCATCGCCACGAACCCGTCCTTGCAGGGCTCGATCACCGGAAGCACGAGACCCGGCACGACCTCCATCGAGCCGGTCCGACCCGCCCGTTCGTCGCCGAACCCCGGCGGATCCTGTCCCAGCGCGGCGTAGTCCGTCACGTACATGAGGCTCCAGAGCACGGCCGCCTGGATGGAGCAGTCCAGATGTTGCCCCTTGCCCGTGCGCGTCCGGCCATGGAGCGCCAGCACCGCGTCGGCCGCCGCCTGGACCGCCCCCAGGTGCACCGTCTCGGGAAGACCGACGGGGACCGGCGGGCGATCGCCGTTGCCCTGCATGTTCAGGAGCCCGCCGGCGGCAGCCAGGGTGAGATCGGTCGCGGGATGAGTCGCGTAGGGGCCCGTCTGGCCGAAGGGCGTGACGGAGACGTGAAGGAGAGCCGGGTTCCGGCTGCGGAGTCGCTCGGCCCCGATCTCCATCGCGTCCAGGGTGCCGGGCGTGAAGGACTCGATCAGGATGTCCGCGCGGTCGACGAGGCTCAGAAAGCGTGCCCGGTCCCCCGCCTCCTCGAGGTCGAGCACGACGCTCTTCTTTCCGCGTCCCCAGGCTCGCCAGAAGAGCGAGGCCTCCGGATCCGCGTCCGGGGCGGAGGCGCCGCCGCCCCGAAAAGGCGGGGCGAAGCGCGCCTCGCAGCCGCCCGGAGGCTCGATCTTGATCACCTCGGCCCCGAGATCGGCGAGGGTCCGGCCGGTCGCCTCCGCCAGGGCCGTGCTGAGATCGAGGACCCGGATGCCCTCCAGGGCGCCGCTCATGCGGGTCGCCGCTGGTTCAGCTCCCGCGCGTTATCGCGCAGGATTCGCCGCTTCTTCCGATCGTCGAACTCAGAGAGCTCGG
>CAYXLY010000743.1:0-1602 GCA_964466005.1 uncultured Spirochaetaceae bacterium
GACCATTGCCGAGGCCGTGGTCAAACTGGACCCGGCCGTATTGCGGCAGGCGGTGATTTCCGCCAAAGTCTTCGAATTTTTCGACCGGCCCGAGACCGCCGGCGGCAGCCGGAGCGGCTTGCGCCGCCAGATGGCTCTGCATTCGCTGGCCGTGGCCTGCTGTGCCCAGCTTTTGGCCGAACAGGTGCTGCCGCCGCGACACCGCTCGACCGCCTACCTGGCGGGCCTGCTGCATGACGTGGGCATCGCCGGGGTCCTGCTCGCCCTCTCCGATCGCAAGGGCAGACGCAAGACGCCTCCCGACCTGATCTCGATCTGGCCGGCCGTCGATCGGGTCCATCAGCGAGCGGGCGAGATCATGGCCCGGCATTGGGAGCTCCCGATGGATCTGCGTCTGGCGATCTCGGCCCATCACCAGGTGATGATGGAGGGCCATGCCCACCCGCTCGCCGCGACCGTGGCGACCGCCAACGAGCTCGCCCACCTGCTCGGCGCCGGGGTGATCCCCAAAGCGGACGATGCCCTCGCCGCCCTGACGGAGGAGGAGCGCGACTGCATCCGGGCGCACACGTCGGTCGATCGCAGCGGGCCCGAGACCCTGCGGAATGCGAGAGCAGCCCTGGGCCTCGACGAGCCGACGCTCGCGCTCATCCAACGCGAGAGCGTGGCCTGGATGGAGCAGGAGAGAGGACAGGCCCCGGCCTGACTCGCGCGCAGCGGGGCGCGCCCCCGACGCTATCGGAGCCGCTCCAGGACGGCGTCGAGCACACGACGAGCGGCGTCGTCGTCGATGAGACCGACCCGGACCTCGACCTGCGTTCGCCCCTCGATCTTCGACTTCGCGATCACCTGGACCTTTTCGTCGCGAGCCGTACGACCCACGACCTCGCCATCGAGAGCGCTGGCCTCGCGGCTCGTGATCCGGATGTCCATCGCCGAGAGCGCCTCGGCCGCGGCGGCGATCACTCGGGCCGGATCCGCCGCCACCTCTTCCCGGGCTGCCGAGTCGTACCAGACCGCCCCGGCCCCGACGCCCGCACCGGCGGCCAGCAGCAGACAGCCCGAGGCCGGTCCGAGAAGCACCAGCGCCAGGGCGGCGCGCAGGATGGCGAAGAGGACGGGGGACCGGGCGCATCGGGATCGGGTCGTCATGCCGTGCGAAGCATAGACCAGCCGGGGAAGTCCGGACGCCAGGCGTCGTGTGCAGCCCCGGCCGGCGGCGCGTTAGCCTTGCCTCCGATGGAGCCCCTCGCCCGAACCCTGGTCCTTCTCGGCCTCGGCCTGATCGTCGCGGGTCTGCTCCTCCACTGGGGCCCCGGCCTCTCCTGGCTCGGGCGACTGCCTGGAGACATCCGGATCGAGCGCCCGGGGCTCCGGGTCTTCCTGCCGATCACGACGAGCCTCCTGCTGAGCCTCGTGCTCTCGCTGATCGTCTGGCTTCTCTCCCGATTCCGATGAACGCCTGAAGGACGAGCCCCCGGACAGGGCGCGAGAATCGCGGTGGGGCTCGCGCCTTCAGTCGGGCACGCGGTCGAGACGCTGCGCCGTCGGGTCCGTCGACAGGCCCGGAGGCCGACTACGGAGTCCCTCGCGCAGGAGGCG
>CAYXLY010000744.1:0-1595 GCA_964466005.1 uncultured Spirochaetaceae bacterium
AACAGCTCGCCGAGACCCTGCGCGTCCAGGCGCTGGGAGTCGCGGCCGTCGCCCGCGACCTCAGCGAGTCCAGGCGGGTAGAGCGTCTCCTGACGAAGAATACCGAGCTGATGAGCGCGATCCTGGCGTCCACCACCGAGGCCGTCGTCACGATCGACCGGCGTGGCGTCATTCAGAGCGTGAACCGGGCCACCGAGAGCATGTTCGGCTTCCGTCGGGAGGAGCTGATCGGGAGCAACGTGAGCCTGCTCATGCCGTCGCCTTCGAGCGAAGAGCACGACGGCTACCTCGCTCGCTATCGGGAGACCGGCGAGGAGCGCGTCATCGGCAGCGTTCGCGAGCTGATGGCCTCTCGCAAGGACGGAGCCCCGTTCCCGATCGAGCTCGCCGTGACCGACGTGCACGACATCGGACTCTTCTCGGGCGTGATTCGCGACATGTCGGAGCGAACCGAGCTGCAGCGGCACGTGCTGGAGTCCGCGACCGACGAGCAGCGTCGGATCGGCCAGGAGCTCCATGACGTCACGGGGAACGAGCTGACCGGCCTCTCCATGCTCGCGACTGCGCTGGTCGAGAGTCTGGGCGGAGCGCCGATGGGCGATCCCGGAGCGCAGCTCGTGGAGGGTGTCGACTCCCCCCGGATCTCCCGGATGGCGCGGCAGCTCGCGGACGGCCTCGTGGTTGCGCACCGGCACGTGCGAGAGCTCTCGCATGGTCTGGTTCCTGCCATGATCGATCCGGACGACTTCGGCGCATCCCTGGAGACGCTCGCGGCCGAGACGGATGCCCTCGACCGCGTCTCCTGTCGTCTGGAGTACGCCGAGCGGATCGATCTGCCGGATGCAGCGACCGGGACGCATCTGTATCGCATCGCTCAAGAGGCGGTGAGCAATGCGCTACAGCACGGTCGGGCGGATCGGATCTGGCTCTCGCTGTCGAGGCAGGAAGGTCGCATCCTCCTCGAGGTGAGCGACGACGGGGTCGGCTTCGATCCCTCCTCGGTCCGGCGGTCGAGCGGTGGGATGGGATTGCGGACGATGCACTACCGGGCGGGCATGCTCGGTGCGTCGCTCGAGATCGAGACGGAGGAGCAGGGCGGCACCCGGATCCGCTGCCTGCTGCTCTAGAGGCCGCCGCCGCGGCACGGCGACGTCGATCTGCCCCGGCGACTTCTCGCGCGCCAGCCCGGTTGGGCGGTTGCAGTCCGAGCTCCTGATGCCGGTCTCCCCGAATGGCTCTGCATGCTTCGTCTCCTTGGCCATGCGTGCGGCGGTCGGCTGCGTCGATTCGCAGCGATTGCTCTCAGGGGCGCGCCGTCAAGCGCTGATCTGCCGGCTCCCGATGGCGGTATACGCGATCGCCCGGGCGCTCTCGGCATCGAGCGCGTCGGACATCTGCATCGTCGCGGAGCCCTCGTTCAGCTTCTCGAGCGCGGCCTCGAGATCGTCGGCCTCGATCTCGTAGATCGCGAGATAGCGGCTCGGAGCGCCACCTACGTCGCCGATCTGGACGGGGGCGATCTCGAATCGTTGCGCCGCCACGAATCCTTCGACCTCGAGCACCTCCTTCAGGTGGACCCGGTCGTACCACTCGTT
>CAYXLY010000745.1:0-1592 GCA_964466005.1 uncultured Spirochaetaceae bacterium
CATCGGAGAGACGCGGAGCCGCGCCGACGCGGACGGTCGCGACGAGGACCTCTTCTTCCTCGTAGCGGGACTACGACTCGCCTTCTGAGCCTCGCGGCCGTTCGTCGCGTCTCCGATCGACGCATTCGAGGCACGTTCAGCAAGGGGGATCGGCGCATGCAGGCCGGCTTGGGGCTACTGCGGATCGGAAGGCCTGCTGCTCGACGCGTGCGAGCCTCGAGACACGCGACGCAGCCGCGCGATCCCGCCCAGCGTGGTGAGCGCCGCCCACGCGAGTGCCGAAGAGCCCGGCTCGGGCACGCAGATCGGACGCTCCGTGATCGTCAGCAGAGGCGCGAAGTCCGGGATCCTGTAGATGAAGGTGCTCGTACCGAAGCCATCGGGCGACGGTGGATTCGACGGAGTATTCGAGGTCGCACGGGTCGCGAGGCTGTCCAGGGTGTCGCCGTTCTGGTAGCGATCGTCGCCACTCGGCGCGAGACCGCGAAAGCGGAAGAAGCCATTGCCGAGATCGCTGAACGACGTCTGCGCGAGGATGCCATCCACCCAGCGGTCGGGGCCGACGTAGCCGGGATCGGTCTGGACCAGAGGCTGCGGACGATTCGGATCCGGCTCGCCTGAACGAGCGAAGGTATTGAAGGCGATGTTCTCGTCCGGGTCGTTGAATCCGTTCTCTGCGCCAGACGAGAGACGAAGGGCGGTGAAGTCGATCCCCGGGGCAAGCCCGAGGACGACGTCGAAGTGGAGACCGGCCTCGTCGAGGCAGAGGGAGACCGGATCCTCGGCGAGCGGAAGCTGGGCTCCGCTGCTGGGCTGCAGCCAGTCGCTCGTATCGGGGAAGTCGGGGTCACCGCCCAGGTAGACGCCCGTCGGCTCGTAGGTCACGGGGAGGCCCTCGTCGCCCGACACGGAAGAGAAGGTTCCCACCACGGAGCTCGCCTCGATCAGGGCGAAGCCGTCCGTGGGCTCGAGCGAGAAGAAGAGGCCCGATGTGACGTCGAGAGCGCCGTCGAGCTCCGCGGTCCCGCCGACGATCAGCTGATCGTGGCCGGACTCGGGCTGCAAGCCGTCGATGTCGATCTGGAGGGCCGAGTTCACGAAGAGCTCGAGGTCGCCCGTGATGGTGGCGATGTCCGGATCCGAGGCGGGCACCCCGATTCGCAGCAATCCGGCCGAGCGGAGCGTGCCCCGGATGTCGCCTCCGAGATCGACGCGGCCGAAGCTGAAGAGGAAGGGCACGTCGGCGACGGGCGGGTTCTCGGTCGTGATGAGGCCGCCCTCCTGGACCACGAGCGTGCCGTCGACCTGATTCTCGAAGCGGACGTCCTCCGCGTCGAAGGCCCCGACCGTCCCGGTGATGGCGAGCGCCGCCCCGGTCTGCACGAAGACGTCGTTGGCGTTGACGAGCTCGATCGCCGTGTTGACGGTGTCCTGCTGCGTCGTGATCCGTCCCGCCGGCGAGGCGGCCACCAGCGTCCCGACCGGAGGATCGACACGCGTCTGTGTCGCACGCAGGAAGAGCTGGTGGCCGCCTCGCCGGGACGGAGATCGGAAGAGCGTCGTGTAGGGAAAGAGTGTGTCAGTACGTGTAG
>CAYXLY010000746.1:0-1588 GCA_964466005.1 uncultured Spirochaetaceae bacterium
ATCTCGGTGGACTCTCTCGCGGTGAGGTGGGAGAGCTGCTGCGGATCGCAGTGGGGGGGCCGGTTCCCGTGGATCTCGTCTCCGAGCTCTATGGCCGGACGGAGGGCGTTCCGCTCTTCGTCGGCGAGGCGATCCGGCTGCTCGAGGAGCGCGGAGACCTCGATCGCCCGGAGCGGATCCCGCGAGACGGGATCATGCTGCCTGCCCGGGCGATCGACCTGATCCGACGGTCGGTCGAGGCCATCTCCTCGGAGTGCGGAGCGCTTCTCGGAGCGGCGGCGGTGATCGGCCGGGATTTTCCTCTCGGGCTGGCGACGTCAGTCGCGGGCCTCGGAGCCGAGGAGGCGCTCGACCTCGTCGATGAGGCCACCCGGGCGGGTCTCATCGAGACCGTCGAGGATACGGGCGCGATCACTCATCGCTTCACCCACGCGCTCTTCCAGGAGGCGGTCTACGCCGGGCTCTCCAGTCGGACGCGAGCCCGTCTCCACCAGGTGGTGGCCGAGCGACTCGAGCAGCGACATGGCGGCGCCCTCGACTCGGTGGCCTCCGAGCTCGCCCATCATCACCATCGCGCGCTGCCCGTCGGCGATCCCCAGGCGGCCTTCGAGTCCGCGATCCGCGCCGCCCGACAGGCTCGACGCCTCTTCGCGTGGGAGCAGGCCGCGCTCCATCAGGCGCAGGCGATGGCCGCGCTCGAGCACTTCGAGGCGGTGGATCCGCGCATCCGTGCCGAGACGCTCCTGGGGCTCGGGGAGGCGCATGCCCTCTCGGGCCACCGGACGCGACGGATGGCGGCCTACGAGCAGGCAGTCGACGTGTCCCGATCAATGGGCGACGTCGAGCTTCAGGTGGAGGCGGCCATCGGGCTCTGCGACGTCTCGGAGTGGTCCTCGCACTCGCATGCCGATGCCGAGACGATCCTGCGCGACACGCTCGACCGGGTCGACAAGGACGATCTGCTCGCGCGCTCGCGTCTCGTGGCACGCCTCGCCTATCTCTGCGTGCGCGATCGCGACCGATCCGAGGCGCTCGCGCGAGAGGCCGTCGCCTTCGCCCGAGAATGCGGCTCGGCGATCGCCCTGCAGGAGTCGCTCTACATCCTGCACTATGCGATCGCCGGACCGGACGATCTCGCCGAGCGGGAGGCTCTCGTGAGCGAGCTCTCGCGTTCCGCACGGGCTGGGGGCGCCCGCGAAGCCGACGTCATCGCCGCGCTCGACCTCGCTTGTGACGGGCTGATGCAGGGCGACCTCGAGAAGGCCCGCCGGCATCGGACCCTCGCCAGCGAGCTCGTTGGGCGGCATGCCTCGCCCTCGATGACCTGGCACATGCGGGTCTGGGATGCCGGCCTGGACCTGCTCGAGGGACGCTTCGCCCAGGCCGAGCAGGCGGCGCACGATGCGCTCCTCCTCGGTCGACGGCTGGGGCATCCCTTCGCGAGCGCCTGCTTCAGTGGACAGCTGAGCCTGATCCAGCGGGAGACCGGCCGCCTGGGGGAGCTCGTCGATCGTCTGGAGGGTCGAACCGATCATCCCGCCGAGATCGGAAGAGCACACGTCTGAACTCCAGTCACTCCGGAGAATCT
>CAYXLY010000747.1:0-1583 GCA_964466005.1 uncultured Spirochaetaceae bacterium
GCAGACGGAAAATCGGCAATCGGGGCGAGCTCAAGTCGGCCTCCTCCTCGGTGACGCGTCGGTGCGCGCGGGACCCCGTCGTCCCCACGGCCGCCGATCATAGCCCAGCTCGCGCGGCCTCCGACGGGCTGCCTCCGGCGATCGATACACGGTATTCCTCGACTCCGCTCGCCCCGACACGCGGGACGGAGCGACGCTCGAGACCCGGGCGAGGCGCTCGACCCCACCCGGTCGCTCGGCTCTCTCTCGAGCCGCTCCACGCGCGCATCGCCCTGACCGCTGCCGCGCTCCCCTCTCCACCCGGCCGAGCATGAAGCTAGGCTCGGCAAGCATGTGAAGGAGGAAGATTGGCTCTCTGCACTTCGAGCCCGTGCATCCGGGCTGCAAGCCTGCTCCTCGCCGTCGCAGGACTCGTGTTCGGCGCTCAGGCCGCCGCTCCCCGGACTGCCTCTCCGGCCCCGATGGACGCGGACCGAGCCAGTGAGCCCACCCCTCCGAACGACCCGCCGAACGCCGCCGCCCTCCCCGGCCCCACGCCGTCCGCCTTCGTCGAGGGCTACGCCAGCGCGTTGCTGCACGAGGCCCATGGCATCCGCGACTTCGGACTCTCCCTGGTGGACCGGACCCTGATCGTCGACCTCGAGGACGAGCCGGATTCGCCGGCCGACAAGGTCGCGCGCAGCCTCCTCGCGGTCCGAGGCGTCCAGGCCGTTCGCATCCGCCTCGGAGAGCGGATCCTCGCCGACATCGCCCGCGAGGCACCTCGCGCCGACGGAGAGGCTCCGGTGGAGCGAGTCGACGAGGCCGCCGGCCCGGGCGAGCAGCAGACGGGCGACGAGGGCTACGAGCTCTTTCCGGGCGACGAGCTCTTCGACATGCTGATCGCGGATCCCCGCTGGCCCCGCTTCTCGGCCAGTCACCAATGGTATCTCGACGACGAGGAGCTCGATCGGGTGGGCGCCGTGAGCTTCGGCGAGACCTTTCCGCTCTTGCGGAGTCCCGAGGCGGACTGGGGAAGATGGGAGCTCGCCTTCCAGGCGGGCGTCTTCTCGGTCTTCGATCTGGAGGCCGCCTCCCTGGATCTCGTGAACTCGGACTTCTTCGTCGGCCTGAGCGCCAGCCATCATCTGGGCGACGTGACCACGATGGTGCGGATCTACCACCAGAGCTCCCATCTCGGTGACGAATTCCTGCTCCGCAATCGCGTCGATCGCGTGAACCTCTCCTTCGAGGTGCTCGACGCGCTCGTCTCCTGGGAGCCCTGGCGCTGGCTCCGGCTCTACGGGGGCGGTGGCCTGCTCGTCCACCGGGAGCCCCGGATCGACCGGGGAATCACTCAGGTCGGCCTCGAGCTCACCGGTCCGGTGGCCCATGCAGGCGGCTACCTCCGCCCGATCGCCGCCGTCGACGTCCAGCATCGCGAGGAGAGTGACTGGAAAACCGACCTCTCGGTCCGTGCGGGCGTGCAGGTCGAGCATCCGGCGCTCCGGCGTCAGCGCCTCCAGGTCCTGGGCGAGTTCTACACGGGCCGCTCGCCCAACGGTCAGTTCTACGAGAGACGCATCAAGACCATCGGGCTCGGC
>CAYXLY010000748.1:0-1577 GCA_964466005.1 uncultured Spirochaetaceae bacterium
CGCCGATGGCTTCGCGGATCAGTGCTGCGCAGCCCTCGATCGTGGGCGCCTCGAAGAGGACCGAGATCGGGAACTCGACCTTGTAGGCCTTCTTGATCATGGTGAAGAGGCGCACCGCGATCAGCGAGTGCCCCCCGAGATCGAAGAAGCTGTCCTGGACGCCGAGATTCTCGACTCCCAGCAGCTCTTCCCAGTACCCGACCAGGGCCCGCTCGATCTCGTCCCGCGGCGCGACGAACTCGCTGTCGAGCTCCGGGCGCCCGAACTTCGTGCCGCCTTCCTTGGTCGTCTCGGTGCTTCGGGACGCCTGCCGGATGACGCCCTCGAGCGCGAGGGCGCTCACCACGACCTGGGGCCGGGGCGGCCCTTCGAGGACCCGGACGAGGGCCTCCGTGCCCTCCTCCGGCCGGATCCCGCGCTCGTAGCTCCATCGAAGCTGCCGCTCGGCGGGCGAGCTCTCGCCGGCCTCGCCCGACCCGACCGCTGCCTCGAGCTCGACGTCCCGACGCGTCGGTGCCTCGCCGGTCGCGAAGTCGGGCTCCTCCGCGAGCCGCTTGATCGTGAACTGCTCGATCTCGAGCAGGATCCGGCCCTGCGGATCGGTGATCGTCACGTCGAAGACGGCGAAGTCCCGGTCGGCCTGGTTGCTCTCGTGATTGCGCACCCAGCTCCGGATGGACCTCGGGAAGCGATCGTGTACGGCGATCCGTCCATAGGAGACCGGCACCCAGAGCGCATCCTCTCCGCGATACCCCTCGATCAGATCCATCGCGTAGCCGGTCGCATAGTCGAGCATCGCCGGGTGGATCCCGAAGGCCTCGAGATCCGGCACGAAGGCCTCGGGCAGCTCGATCCGCGCCAGCGCCTCGTCGGCTCCGTAGACGACCTCTCGCAGCACCCGCCATCGGGGCCCGAAGGCGACGTGGTTCTCCTGCCCGGAGCGGTGGCCGTCCGGATTGTCGCCGAGACGGCGACGCTGACAGCGGGCGTCGATCGCGGCGAGATCGATCGGCTCGGGCGCCTCCCGGTTGCCGAACTCGATCGTCGCCTGTGCGTTCAGGGCCCAGCCCGGGCGCCCGTCCACCTCGCAGCCGGTGCGGACCTCGAAGCGATAGCCGCGCTCGAAGCTCCGCAAGGCGACCCTCACGTTCCGGCTGTCTCCGTCGGGCACGTAGAGAGGTCGGATGAAGTAGAGATCCCGGATCTCGAAGGGGTCCTTCTCGCCATACTCGGCGAGGGCGGCCCGAGCCAGCTCCGGATAGCCCGTGCCCGGCACCAGGGCCTGGCCGCCCCGGGTCCGATGCTCGTCGAGGATCCAGTCCTGCTGAGCGACATAGCGCTTCTCGAAGACCGTCCGGCCGTGACTGTCCCGCACGCGCTCGTCGAAGAGCGGATGGTCGACGGGACCGAGCGGGACGCGCGGCTCGGATCCCCCGGCCTCGAGATCCCCGAAGCTCTCCGCGGCCATCCCGATCTGGCTCCAGATGCCCCAGTTGATGGAGACCGTCCGAACGGGCCCGCCGGCACGGCTCTGTGCGTAGGCATCGAGGAAGGCGTTGGCCGCCGCATAGTCGATC
>CAYXLY010000749.1:0-1573 GCA_964466005.1 uncultured Spirochaetaceae bacterium
CATGGCGGGCCACGATCGTGGCCGGCTCTTCCGGCCGGGAACGCTCGGATGCCGGGGATCGCTCGCTCGGCGGGCTGGCCTCGGTCTCGTCCCAGCCCTCGTCGCCCACCAGCGGTACGAAGCGAACGCGGCCCAGGCTCTCCCGATGCCAGGTCGCAGGTCCGTCTCGAGTGACGCAGACGAGCTCCTGATCGCGCGGGCTGCGTCCAATCGGCATCACCAGCCGTCCGCCGACCGCGAGCTGCTCGCTCAGCGAAGAGGGGATGTCGGGGCCCCCGGCCGCCACCACGATGCCGTCGTAGGGCGACGCCGGGAGATAGCCCTGGGATCCATCGGCGCGGATCACCTCGACCTCGCCGTAGCCCGCCTCATCGAGCCGGGCGCGGGCCCGCGCAGCCAGGGGAGCATGCCGTTCGATGCTGATCACGCGACCGGCGATCTCGGAGAGCACGGCGGCGGCATAGCCCGATCCCGTTCCGACCTCGAGCACGACGGTCTCCTCGGCCTTCTTCTCGCGACCGGCGAGGTCGAGCGCCTCGATCATCATCGCCACGACGAGAGGCTGTGAGATCGTCTGGCCTTCCTCGATCGGCAGGGCGGTGTCCTCGTACGCGAACTCCTCGAGGGACGCAGGCAGGAATCGCTCTCGGGGGACGCGCCGGAAGGCCTCGAGAACGGTCTCGTCGCGCACGCCCCGCGCCTCGATCTGCTCGGACACCATGCGCTCCCTCTGCTCGCGAAGATCGCTCATCGGATCGTCTGCCTCCCTGTCCTGGCTGCCCGTCCTGCCCGGGCTCGGGCGTCTTCGGACAGCTTCGTCTGCGTCGTCGTGGCTCGCCGGCCGCTGCGTTCGCCCTCGGCGTCGAGGGCGGCCGCCTCGGATGTCTGGGGAGAAGAGGAACTTCAACTCCCGTGCCAAGAACGAGACAGGAGCATCCGACACGGTCTGGCGTATGGCTTGCAAGGTTCGGGAGGCAGAGGAAGACAGATCGAGAGACGGATCGAAAAGAGAGGCAGGAGCAGAGTCATGGATACGACGGTGAAGAAGGTCGATTCGAGCCATTCTCCCCGAGGCTCCCTGGGGCAGACGCATCTCGTCAGCGGCAAGACGGTCGCCCTGCGACGCTGGACGGAGCGCGGCGACGAGGAGAGCGAGAGCGCGCGCGACTACGAGACCGTGGGCTACGTGATCCAGGGACGCGCGGAGCTGGAGCTCGAAGGACAGAAGGTCTCCCTCGAGCCGGGAGACGCCTGGCTCGTTCCCCGAGGAGCGAGACATCGCTACCGGGTTCTCGAGCCCTTCGAGGCCGTCGACGCCACGAGCCCCCCGGCGCATGTCCACGGCCGGGATGATCCGCAGCCGGGCTCCTGATCCCTGGAGTCCCGCGAGCGGATTCGTGAAGGAACGCGAGGACCGGCGTGGAGAGCCTGCGCGATCCAGCGACGCATGCGCAATGTAGATCCGGAGGTCGATCGGGAGGCCGCCCCCTGGCAGGAAAGCACGGGGAGGGAGTGGGTCCAGTCCGCGCACCCGACCCGCGACCCGGAAGGCCGCATCACGGACGCAGGGGAC
>CAYXLY010000750.1:0-1573 GCA_964466005.1 uncultured Spirochaetaceae bacterium
CGCACAGCTCATCCTGGGGGCCCGCACCGAATCCGACGTCCAGGCCCTCGCCGAGTGGGGCCTCGGACGGCTCGGCTTCGGGGAGGTCCGCATCTCGGGCGTCCGGCTCGAGGGGCTCGGCATCGCGATCGAACGCCTGGCGCTCGCCCCGAACGAGGCGGGGACCCTGCAGCTCGGGGATGTCGGACTTCGGGTCGACCTGGAGAGCCTGCCGAGGGGACACGCCCGAGAGATCCGGATCGGCTCCCTGATCCTCGAGACCCGGATCCGGGAGGGAAGAATCGCCTTGCCGGGTCGCGGCGATCGAGAGTCCGCGGAGGGATCGGAGACCGCATCCGCCGCCTCGCGCCAGCCCTTCGGGTCCTTCCGCCCGACCGATCTTCCCTTCGAGCGGCTCGTGATCGAGGAGTCGACGCTCGTCCTGCAGCGACCGCAGAGCCGGATCGAGCTGCAGGCAGAGAGCCTGATCATGCGGGTCTCCGAGGACGCGGCCTCACTGCGTGGTCCGGTTGCCCTGCTCCATCCCCGGGTCGAGATCTCGGGAGCGATGAGGGCCACGTGGAGCGGCGGGCTCGAAGGATGGCGGGTCGAGCTGGAGATCGAGGAGGGCAGCGCGGACCTCGCCGTTCTCGAGGCCGAGGGGCTGAAGGGCGACGCTCGACTCGGGCTGCGGACGGGCGGCTCACCGGAGGCGAGCCTCTCCTTGGAGGCCACCCGGACCCGGTGGGCGGGGAGGACGTGGGGAGCGGTCGAGGTCGAGGCCAGCTGGCACGGCGATCGGCTCTCGATGGCGATCGAGACTCCCGGGAGCGCAGACGCCGCTGCCTTGCAGGTCGACATCGAGATCCGTCCGTCGAGCCGGCGCTTCGAGGGCTCGGCAGAGGCGCGTCTCGCGCAGTGGATCGCCCTGCAAGAGGCGGGCATGCCAGCCCGCGGCCAGCTCGAGCTCTCGTTTCAAGGCAGCTGGCAGGGCACCTGGCTGTCGGCGGGCTCCGGCGCGACGGAGCCCGGAGTCTCTGGGCGGCTCGAGCTGCGAGGAGACGGCCTGGCCCTGGACGGGGCATGGCAGGAAGGCCGGCTCGACCTGGTCGGCTCCGTCGACGCCCGCCCACGGCACCTTCGAATCCGCGTCGAAGAGCCATGGACGGCTCGACTTGTCCCCGAGGCGCACTCGCTCCCACGGCCGCTCGTGGCGTTCGAGCACGAGCCTCTCCGGCTGAGCTTCGAGCCCCGATCCTTGATCGAGGCGACGCTGGGCGGCGCCCCTCAGATCGGAATCGACGGAACCCTGCACGCGGTCTCGGAGAACGGGGCCCGCCTCTCGATCGAGGCCCGCGAGGGAACTCTCGCCCAGGAGGAAGGGCCCGGAGCCAGGCTCGACGTCGGATCGCTCTCCATCTCCGCGGAGCAGGTGCCGGTGGCCCGCTCCCTTCTCGGTCTGCAGGAGGTCAGGGGAGGCCTCCGTCTCGAGGAGGGTCGAGCGAGTTGGGTCGGAGGGGGGCGGCTGCTCTGGACGGGAGATCTCGGAGCGCTCGACGTGGAGGAGATGACGCTCAGCGGGTCCGCGCTCCTC
>CAYXLY010000751.1:0-1570 GCA_964466005.1 uncultured Spirochaetaceae bacterium
TGGCCTACTTCACCCCGCCGGATATGCCCGACCGCAAGTACTACCTCTTCGGCCAGGGCGGCGGAGAGCGGGTCGCCCGCGAGCTCGACGTCGACTTCCTGGGCGAGGTGCCGATCGATCCGCGCATCGCCGAGGAGGGCGACCTGGGCCGACCCATCGTCTCCAGCCAGCCCGACTCCCCCTCTTCGGTCGCGCTCCGCGAGCTCTCGGGTGTGATCGCCCGCAAGCTCGCGATGCTGGCGGTGAAGAGCCCGCCCGTCGCGGACGCGAACATCACCTGGGTGAGCTAGTGCCCTGTCCCGGAGAGCGCCAGGCCTTGTCCACGCCGGATCCGAGTGCGACCCGTGACGCGGCTGCCGTGCGCTTCCCCCCGCCGCTCGTGCCGCTGATCGCGATCGCGGCCGGCGTGCTGATCGACCTCGCGGGCTGGCCCCTCGCAGTGCCCGCTCCGGGATGGGTTCGATACGGAGGCGGCGGGCTGCTGATCCTGCTGGGGATCGGCGCGATGATCGCGGCGATCGGTCTCTTCCGGCGGACGGGCCAGGATCCGAAGCCCTGGGAGAGCACGCCGGAGATCGTCTCGACCGGCATCTACCGTTTCACGCGGAATCCCATGTACCTGGGGATGGGTCTCCTCCAGGCGGGCATCGGAGTCGTTCTCGCCAATCTCTGGATCGTGCTCTTCGTCCCGATCAGCTGGCTCGTGATCTTCTGGATCGCGATCCGGCACGAGGAGGCCTATCTCGAGAGCAAGTTCGGCGAGACCTACCTTCGCTACAAGCAGCGGGTCCGACGCTGGCTCTGATCACGCGGCCTCGGGGGTCTCGGAGGCGTCCAGAGCGTCCGTCGTGCAACGAGGTCAGCCTGACGACTTCGACGGCGAGCTCCCGGGACCGGGCCCCAGCGCGCGGACACAGAGGGCGGGCGTGAAGGTCACGTCCACGAGCCACGCGATCGCCAGCGTGGCGGCGCCGAGCAGCCCGAACTCCGCCTGATTGCGGAGCTCGCTCGCCCCCACGACGAGCAGACCCGCGCAGACGGCCAGCGTCGTACAGCTGATCGCCCGCCCCACGTGCGCGAGCGACGCATGCAGAGCGCGCTCCGGATCGCCGGTCTCGGCCAGGGCTCGCCGGTACTCGATCAGCAGATGCAGCGTGTCGTCGACGGCGATGCCGAGGACGATCGACCCCATCAGGGCAGTCGAGTTGTTCAGCGTCACTCCCGTCAGCCCGAGCAATCCGAAGTAGAACACCACCGGCAGCACGTTCGGCAGCAGGGCCAGCATGCCGAGCCGAAGGGATCGCAGGGATGCCACGAGCAGGAGGCCGATGAGCCCGCAGGCGAGCAGGAGGCTCACGGCCTGGCCTCTCGAGATCCGGTCCGCGGCCCGCGTGAGAAGGATGGCGTTGCCCGTCGTCCGACCCGAGATCCCCTCCGGCAGGGTCGCGAGCCGTGCATCGATCCGTCGCGCCAATCGATCGAACTCCCGGGTCTCGGTGGCCGTCGAGCGCACGAGGATCGTCATCACGCGGTGCGCGCGATCGATCAAGACGTCGAGCTCCTCGTTACC
>CAYXLY010000752.1:0-1565 GCA_964466005.1 uncultured Spirochaetaceae bacterium
ACCCCTTGGCCAGGGCGAGGCGGGAGAGCTCGTGGATCGCGCGGGACTTGCCGGCGCCCGGATCGCCCGAGATCAGGAGCAGGCCCGCTCTGCCCTCGGACAGCGGCTCGAGTGAGCGGGAGAGGCCGTCGAGGGTCGTGCGCTGTCCCACGTAGAGCGAGGGCGCGACGAATTTCCGGTCCGCTCGTTCGCCATCGGCAACGGCGACGAATCGGTAGCCGACGCCCGGCACAGTCTCGATGATCGACTGTCGTCGCCCGTCGTCGCCCACCGCCTTGCGGGCAGCGCGGACCGCCTGCTGGAGCGTCGACTCCTCGACGTGCAGGCCGGGCCAGAGCTCCGTCGTGAGCTCGGCCTTCGACACGGTCCTGGGCCGGTTGGCCGCGAGGTAGCGCAGCAGTCGCGAGGGCAGGGCGGCCAGGTGCGCCAGGGAGCCGTCGCGCCAGACCTCCCCCGAGCGTGGATCGAGGCTGAAAGACCCGAAATCCAGCCGAGGGGACGCTTCGTCTTCCGGCGGGGAGCTCGTCATGCCCCTTCGACCATACAGAATTCAGATCGATTTCAGAACGTCTCCGCACGCGTGGAGTTAGGCTGGATCGATGGAATCGTTCTCCAGAGCCCTGCGTCGTGCGCGGCTCGCGTCGATCGCGCTCGATCCCGGGCCGCCTCGCGTCGCGCGGCTGAGGAGATGCGCCGCAGGAGAGAACGGCGGAGATCGCCAGCGCGCGTCGCTCGGCATCGAGTGCAGGCCCGGCGGGCTGCGGGCTTGATGCACGCTCCTCGTCGGGGCGCGATATATGAGGTGACAAGCATGCCGGAACTCTCGCTCGTGGCCGCCTGGCGTCGGTCGGCCTCGCATCCGCGTCGCCCGGTGCATCGGCTGCGCACGCTGAGTCTCGCCGTCGCAGCCCTCCTGCTCGGCGCGGGCGCCGCGTGGAGCGATGTGCCGGTGGTCTATCACAGCCCCGCGGACGACGGCGCGCCGCCGGAGTCGCCGGTCGACGTGCCGCCGGGCGCCACGCTCACCCTCTTCCTCTATCTGGACGGGGGCAGCGAGGCGTCGCCCGAGATCCGCTGCGCGACGGGCACGGGGGACGAGGTGTGCTTCTGGAACCTCGCACTGCAGGCCGGCGGCACCGCGACCATCTCGAGCTTCGTGCCGGCGGCAGGTCTGGTCCACCATCTCGGTGCCGGCGGCACGACGCTCGGCGTCAACGGCGGCGATCCCTGGCGCGGCGATCTCGGGCCGCGGCGGATCGGCGAGCTCGTCCTCGACGGTGGGTCGGGTGGGGGCGGGCTGGAGCTCACGGCGGGGCAGGCCGTCGATGCGAGCCTCGGCGTGAATGCTATGGCGCCGGCGATCGTCGTGCCAGAGCCGGCAGTCGGACTTTCGCTCGGGGCGGGCGTTCTGCTCATCGCGTTGCTCGGCCGGTTGCGTAGACGACATGCGTGGCCTGGCCCGTGCGGCGCGCTTGCCGAGACGCGACGCATGGCGCCGGCGCTGCGTGCTTCGGGCGCGAGATCGGAAGAGCGTCGTGTAGGGAAAGAGTGTGTCAGTACGTGTA
>CAYXLY010000753.1:0-1555 GCA_964466005.1 uncultured Spirochaetaceae bacterium
GGCGACATCGACTTCGACGAGCGCGTCCGCCTCGACATCGCCTACATCCGCAATCGCAGCCTGGCCCTCGACGTCTCGATCCTGCTGCGAACCATTCCGGCCGTGCTCGCACAGCGCGGCGCCTACTGAGGCCCGGCCATGGCTCCCCTGCTCCGACGACATGCCACGCTCTGGGCCGGCTGGATCCTGATCTCGACGCTCCTCCTCTTCACGAATCCGCTGATCCCCTTCGGCTGGGCCGAGCTGTCGGCCAGCCTCGGCTCGCTCTGCCTGGCGCTCGATCGGCGCCTCCGGCGTGAGATGGCATTCGCCATCGGCCTGCCGGTGGTGGCGTTGCTCGCCGGAGTGGACGGCGGCGGGCTCTCGATCCTCCGGCTGGGGATCGATTGGGGCGTGCTGGCCGTCGGAATCCTGCTGGGCGCCCGGGCGGTCGACGACCAGATCGAGCTCGAGTCGATCGCCGGCCATCTCGCGCTCGGTCCGGACGCCGAGCGGGCGCTGGCCGAGCTCCGATCGGAGATCGCTCGCGAGATCGGTCGCGCCCGACGACACGAGCGCCCCTTCGTCGTGCTCTCGATCGCTCCGCATGCGCACGCCCTCGCGGCCGAGAGCGAGGGCGGCGGCGAGAGTCGGATCCTCGCCGAGCTGGCTCGTGCGCGTTGGATGATCGAGGTTCGAGAGGTCGCGAGCCGGGAGCTCCATCTCTACGCGCGAGCCGTCGCGACGCCGGACCGGGTGCTCTGCCTCGTGCCCGAGACGGAGCCGGAGACGGTCGACGCGCTGGTCGCCCGGATCCGCCGCTCGGCCAGCCAGAGACTCGATCTCGAGGTCGCCATCGGAGCCGCGGCGTTTCCCGCCGACGCGCTGCACGCCGAGGGCCTCGTCGAGGCCGCCGACGCCGACCGCGCCTCTCCCAGACTGAGCTCCGTCTCGACGCCCGAGCCCGCGCCCATGCCAGAGGGCGCGGCCGAGGCCAGTCGGGGGTGAGCGCGCCGGACGCGCAGCCTCCGGATCCGCTCTTCCCCGTCCCCGGCGAGGGGCCGACACCCACTGCGACGCCGACCGCGACGGCGACGGCGGGGGCGACCGATCCGCCCTGCGTCGCCTACGTGATGTCGCGCTTCCCGAAGCTGACCGAGACCTTCGTGCTCGACGAGATCCTCGCCCTCGAGGCGCGGGGCGTGCGCGTCGAGATCTTCCCGCTCTGGCGCGAGCGCGAGGAGGTGGTCCATCCGGCGGCCCGCGCGGCGACGGAGCGGGCGCATTTCCTGCCGACCCTCGATCTCGGGATCCTGCGCGACAACCTCGCGGCGCTGAGGACCGCGCCTGGCGTCTGGGCCGCGACGCTTCGGACCCTGATCTGGTCCAATCGCGGAAGCCTCCGCTACCTGGCCGCCGCGCTGGCCGTCTTTCCCAAGGCCGTCAGCTTCGCGCGCCGGATGCAGACGATCGGGGTCCAGCACGTGCATGCCCACTTCGCGAGCCACCCGGCGGCGGCAGCCTTCGTGGTCGGGCGGATCGCAGGACTCCCCTGGAGCTTCACGGCCCACGGCTC
>CAYXLY010000754.1:0-1546 GCA_964466005.1 uncultured Spirochaetaceae bacterium
CTCTCTCCTCGACGTCCCCGACGGCGAGGGCCGCGGCCTGCGACGAAGCGAGGATCGGGTCGACAGACTCGATGCGGGAGCCATCGAGATCCCACAACACGATGCGACCGCCCTCGAGCTGCTCGGCACCGAGAGCGTCGGTCCGCGCGAGCGTCCTCAGTGACTCGATCTCGTCGGCGAGCGTCGCGAGTCCCTTGCCATCGGCTTCGCGCACGACCGGCATGACCCATCCCGATCGGCTCGGCAACGAGATCGCCACGTCCACGGGATCCGGGACCCGGAGCGACTCCCCGCTGCGGCCCGGGCTCGCCTCCGGCACCGCGCGCAGGGCGAGCGCCAGGGCCTTCAGGACGAGGGGCAGCGTCGAGATCCTCGCGCGCCCTGCTCCCGGATCCATCCGGTCCGCCTCGAGTCCGGACTCGACCTCGAGCAGCGAATCCATCGCGCACCGCATGCGAAGTCGCAGCGGCGAGAGCGCGGGGCGCGCCGGGGCCGATCGAGTCGCGACCCCGGCGGTGCGCTCCGACGCTCCGGACTCCGCGTACGAGCCCACTGTGCCAGGGGCTCCTTCCTCCGCGGCCCGGAGGACGTCTGCCTCGACGACCCGGCCTCCCGGACCGCTGCCCTCGAGCGCGGAGAGATCGACCCCGTGCTCCTGCGCCACACGTTGCGCCAGGGGCGTCGGTCGCCGTCGACTCGATCGGCTCCGCTCCTCGGAGGCCCCACCCTGCGGCTCTCGCGACGATCGCCCGGACGGCTCGCCCTCGGCGCTCTCTCGGACGGGATCGGGGGACGCACCGCTCCCGGCGAGTGGAGACGGATCCGGCTCGGAGCCCGGCGCGTCCTGCTCTGGCTCGCTCCCGCTCTCCGGCTCGACCACGCCGTCCTGGCTCGCGTCGCGGTCGTTCGCGCCACCCTCGTTCGCGTCGCGGTCGTTCGCGTCGCGGTCGTTCGCCTCTCCATCGTCGGCGGCATCCGCTTCGATCGCACCGAGGACGGTTCCCGGGCCGATGTCTTCGGTCCCGGCGGGCACGACCAGCTCGGCGATCCGGCCCGAGGCCGGCGCCTCGAGCTCGACGGTCGCCTTGTCGGTCTCGAGCTCAGCGATCACCTCGCCGCGCTCGACGGCATCGCCCGGCTCGACCAGCCAGCTCGCCAGCGTCGCGTGCTCTCCCTCGGACGAGAGCTGCGGCATTTCGATCTGAACGGCCATCTCGGCGTCGCCCCCCGTTGCCTCGCAGCATAGCGTGCGCGCTCGCCTCTCCCCTCCGGAGGCTCTACGCTCTCCGCATGACGACTGGCTGGCGAGGCAGATGGGGCGGCGTCGCGTGGCGCGTCGACGAGCGGACGGAAGATCCCGGGCGCACGCTCCGACTCGGCCATCCCGATTCATCACTTGAATGGCTGCGTTTCGACTGTCTGGATCGTGACCCCCACTGGCATCTGGATCCGGACGGGCGGGACGAGAAGCATCCGCTCGGCGAGAGTGGCGATTGTGCGGGGGAGGTCTTCGACAAGCTCCGGCGCGAGCTGCCCTCGCTGCTCG
>CAYXLY010000755.1:0-1544 GCA_964466005.1 uncultured Spirochaetaceae bacterium
CGAGATGAGCCACACGCTCCTCCTCTCCGAGCGCGACGTTCTGCATCGCCATCCGGGACAGGAGATCGCCGCGCAGCGAGTCCTGGAGCTCGCGGGACGTCGATCCGACGAGGTCGACTTCGTCGACCTCTACTCCTGCTTTCCCTTCGCGGTCCAGGCCGGCGCCGCGGCCCTCGGAGTGCCCCTCGATCCACCCCCGAGCCTGACCGGGGGCATGACCTTCGCCGGAGGTCCTTTCGCCAACTACGTCCTGCAGGCCAAGGCGACGCTCGTCGAGCGGCTGCGCGCGGCTCCGGGCTCGATCGGCGCGATCGGCTCGATCGGCGGCTTCTTCGCTCACTTCGCGTACGGCCTCTACTCGACGGATCCCGGACCGACCGGAGAGCCCCGGATCGAGGATGTCGGCGCCGAGGTGGCCGCGCTCCCGAGGCGCGCCTATCTCGCGGACTACGACGGCGCTGCGAGAGTGGAGGCGTATACCGTTGCCGTGGAGGCTCAGGGCCCGGTCGGGGCGATGTTCACCGCGCTCACGGAGAGAGGGGAGCGGGTCTGGGGACGATCCGAGGATCGAAGCCTGATGGACGCCCTGCTCGCCGACGAAGAGGCTTGCGGCCGGGAGGCGAAGCTGAAGGCGGGCGCGATCGAGCTGGTCTGAACGGACTCGGGCCCGGCCCGGGGAGCGAGCGCCGATCGATCGGTCGTCCCCATGGCGGTCGACCGGTCCCCCTGCTCTCCCCCATCGCTCCCGGGCGAGCCGTGCAGGGCGGCCCTCGTCCCGGACCCGCCCGGCGCCGTCTCGTCAGTCCTGCTCAACCCATGGCCCCGATCGGTCGATTCCCGTCGTGATGGACCCGATCGAACGAATCCAGATTCGAGTCTCCGACGACGGCCTCGAGGCCTGGGCGGGGATCACCGAAGGACCGTCGGCTCCCGACGAGGCCTCGAACGGGATCCTCGCTCGTCGTCTCGACCAGGCCTCGGTCCGCGCAGGGCTCGACTCCGAGGCGATCGAGGGGCTCGCCCGGGCCCTCGCGCAGCCCACGAAGACCCTCCAGGATCGCTGCATCGCGCGCGGCCGTGCGCCCCAGCCCGGCGCCCCTTCCTTCGTCGAGCTCCGGGATCCGGCCGGGCTCCAGCCGGGATCGATCCGACCCGACGGCTCTCTCGATTTCAAGGAGCGACGGCTCCTCCTGCCCCTCGAGCGCGGCGAGCAGATCGGCCAGGTCGTTCCGGCCTCGAGCGGAAAGCCCGGCTGGGATGTGCACGGCGATGCGATCGAGCCGGAGCCGGCGACCGATGAGGCGATCCGAACGGGAGAAGGCGTCGAGGTCGACGACTCTTTCGGTCAGCCGCCGAACGCGCTCGAGGGGCAGGGGCTCGAAGTTGGAAATGAAGTTATTAGGCCCCGCCAGGTCAGCCTCGGCCTGTTTGTCGAGCCCGCGATGCACGGCGTCGTCCGGACGCTGGAACAGCCGGTATTCGCAGTTCTGGGCGAACTTGTAGCTGCGGTCGGGTTCGACCCCAAAGCCCTTGTCCAGCAGCCG
>CAYXLY010000756.1:0-1532 GCA_964466005.1 uncultured Spirochaetaceae bacterium
CGACAGGGTCCGGCGGGTCAGCCCGAAGATCCAGGCCGCGAAGGGCGCCTCGCCGCGATAGGAGTGCAGCGAGGAGAAGACGTTGACGAAGACCTCCTGCGTCGTCTCCTCTGTATCCGCGCGATTTCCGAGCCGACGGTCGAGGAATCCGTAGATGCGCTTGAAATAGCGCTGATAGAGCTCGTCGAAAGCGAGCCGATCGCCCTCCCGGACGCGGTCCACGAGGGACTCGTCGGAGGCGCGACGCGGAGGCTCCGCGGTCGTCACTTCCTGCAAGGGAATCGTTCGTGGAGGCGAAGAAGAAGTGGGTCGGTTCGAGCCTGCCGCTGCACGTCCACCCGGCGATGCGGCCAGCGGGCCACGCATCGGACCGGAGGGCAGCCCACGATCCATCGTCTTCCTCGTCTGCTCTCTCGAAGTCGCCGTGCGCGTCAAAGCCGAGTCCCCTGTCGCCCGACGCCCAACCCTTCGGATGGCCGCCGGCTGGCTCCGAATCTCCCAGATCGATTCGGAGGCCCCCCAGCAAGGGAGTGGCCTCGACCCGATCCGGGGTGTCAAAAATTGTCACCGGTGCCGGAAATCGACGCGAAGCCGGCCGCCTACCCCGCAGGCAGCGTCCGATGGCGCTCGCTGATCCTTCGTCAGTCCGCTTTGGGCCAGCTCCGGCTCGGCATGCCGAGATCGGCGTCGCGGAGACCCGTCCGAAAACGGGATGGGCGCGGCGGATCGACCGGCGCGGGATCGGTCTCGAGATCGTGTCGGGAAGGCCTCCCGACGATCTCCTCGTCCTCCGAGACCGACGCTGGATCCGGCAGGATGCCGGGGCTCACCGGCTCCAGGCAGGCGACGAGCCTCCCCTGCTGCGCGAGGCAGCGGTAGCGCAGGAGCTCGATGGAGCGCTCCGGCAGTCCGGTCGTCGCCAGGCAGGTCTCGCGGCCGAAGTCGGGGCAGACGAGCAGGCCGCGGATCCCCGCCGTGGGATCGAGATCGAGCTCCGGCGCCAGCTTCATCCAGTCCTCGATTCGCGGCGCCAGCCACGCCCGGTCGGAGAGAAGACGGGTCAGGAGCGCCGCATCCTCCTCTGCCGCGCCGATCCGGATGACCACGAGCTCCCCCTCCGCTCCTCTCACGAGGAGATCGATGCGGCTGCTCTCGGCGAGGAGCTCTTCGGCGATCACGCGCCACGAGCCGTCGCGGCGAAGGAGCTCGTGCCGGATCGCCCGGCGCAAGGCCCGACGCTCCGGCGCACCCTGCCACTCGAGCTCAGCCAAGGGGAAGTCTCCGGGAGTCCTCGTAGAGAATCCGGGCGACGTCCATCAGGGCCCGGGCGGCCGGGGCCTGGGGATGAGCCAGCCCGATCGGCTTCTGTGCCGCGATCGCGCGATAGACGTGCAGGTCGTCGACCAGCATTCCGCAGCTGGACAGGACGTCGCGACGAGGGGCACTGCGGTCGCCGGGCCGAGACGGTCCGGCGGCGATCGTGCGCTCCGTGAGCGTGGAGAGATGGTCGAAGGCCCTCCTCGCCTCGTCGA
>CAYXLY010000757.1:0-1531 GCA_964466005.1 uncultured Spirochaetaceae bacterium
CTTCATCGACTCGTTGAGCGCGGAATACGACCTGGGGATCCACGACGCCCACCGGGCTGCCCGCGAGCGCTCCTGGGTCGCACGGACGCCCGTCGGCCTGATCTTCCTCCGCTACGAGGACGTTCTCTGGCTGCTCCGCGATCGACGCTGGCGGGAGATGGGGGCGGACGCCCTGCCCCCGGCCGGCATCACCGACGGACCGATCTGGGACTGGTTCCATCAGATCATGTCGAACAAGGAAGGCGAGGATCATGCGCGGCTCCGACGGCTGGTCTCCCGCGCCTTCACCCGGCAGCGCGTCGAACGCCTGCGTCCCCTGATGAAGCAGACGGCCCATGATCTCATCGACGCCTTCGTCGACCGGGGATCGTGCGAGCTCGTGTCGGCCTTCGCCGCCCCCTATCCCGTCCGGGTGATCAGCGCCCTGCTCGGGGTGCCGCCCGAGGATTTCGGGCGTTTCCACGCCTGGAGTCGTGACCTCGCGCTCGCCTTCGGCTCCCGGATCGGCGAGGAGCGCGCGCGCATCGAGTCGGCGCTCGAGAGTCTCGACGAGTACGTGGACGGGCTCCTCACCGAGCGCGCTCGGCAGCCTCGGGACGACCTGATCTCCGATCTCGTCGCGGTCGAGGAGGCGGGAGATCGTTTGAGCCGCGAAGAGCTGCGCGCGATGGTGACGGTGCTGATCTTCGGCGGGCAGGACACGACGCAATGCCAGCTGGCCTGTGCGGCCGCGACCTTCTCCCGTCATCCGGATCAGTGGACGCTGCTCGCTCGCCAGCCCGGGCTCGCCGCGTCGGCCGCCGAAGAGGTCCTGCGCTTCGAGCCGGCCGGCTCCGGATCCCCTCGAGTCGCGCTCGAGGACATCGAGTACAAGGATCTCTCGATCGCGGCCGGGACGGTCGCCCTGCCCTCCGGTCCCGCGGCGAACCGGGATCCCGAGGTCTACCCCGATCCGGATCGCTTCGACATCACGCGAGCGCCTGCGCAGCCGATGCTCACCTTCGGCGGCGGCGCCCACTATTGCCTCGGCGCCTCGCTCGCCCGTCTCGAGATCCAGGAAGCGCTGCTGGCTCTCAGCCATCGGCTGCCCGGACTCGCCGCGGACGGGGAGCCGACCTGGCGACACGGAGCGCTGATCCGGGGGCCGGAGAGGCTTCCGATCCGCTTCGAGGCCGCCTGAGAAACCCCGGCCCCCGCCCGTCCCGGGGCCGCCCTCAGGCTCCGTGCGCGCTCCAGCCGAGCTCGCGGGCCTTGGCCCGGGCCTGCGACGGAATGTCGGCGGCGACGAATCGCGCGTGGAGGACCTGCACCCCGATCAGATGATTGAAGACCGCATCGAGGGTGTTGCGTGTGGCCGCCGTCGTCTCGGGCGAGTCGTGCAGCGAGAAGAGCGCCGCGACCCCGTCCTTGGAGAGGAGCCCCGCCTCCTCGATCGCATCGGGCGTCAGATGGACGTCGACGAGCCCCTGCATCGCCTTCCACTTCTCGGGATCGGTATGAGCGGGAGGCGCCATGAAGGCGAACTTCTCCC
>CAYXLY010000758.1:0-1518 GCA_964466005.1 uncultured Spirochaetaceae bacterium
GAGGTCGACATGTTGATGAACGACGGCGGCATCGATCAGAAGCAGATCGAGGATGGCTGGGTGCTCACCTGCCAGGGGATTCCGAGATCCCCCGCGCGCGTCGAGTATCCGGATTGACGACGGCTCCCCGCCGCCGGCGGAGCGCAGCGGTCGAGCGCTCCGTCAGAACTCGCGCCGGAAGGAGAGCATGGCCGAGAGGTTGACTCTCGAGGGGATCTCCCGGTCGTTCGCCGCCTCCACGCGCTCCGTGGTCGGGGACGCTCCGGCCGCCAGGTCGAAGTTGAAGTCGAAGAAGCGGAGGCCGATGCCACCGGTCAGAGCCACCGTGTCGGCCTCCTCGCTGGCCGTGTTGACATAGGCACCCCCGCGCAGCGCCAGTCCGAGCTTCCAGATCGGAATCCGCAGCTCCGTGCCGAGAGAGACGATCTGGGACTCGAATCCGTCGAGCAGATCGGACTCGTTCTTCGTCAGGTCCGCGTCGATCGCGACCACCCATTGGGGCAGGATCCAGAGCGCGACGCCCGCGCGTACCTGCGGATCCAGCGCCAGCTTGCTCTTGCCTCCGGGATTCGTCGGATCGCGCGCCAGGTCGAACTCCGGCCGCGTGACGTTGCGAGCCGTCAATCCGAAGCGCAGCCAGTCCCACGGCTTCACAAGCAGACCGAGATCGAGAGAGGCGGTGTGGCTGGTCTCACGGCGATTCGCGTCGCCGACCTCGTCGATCAGATCGCTGCCACTGTCGATGTCGTCGAAGCGCACGAACTTGTTGAAGGTCGTGCCGTAGAGATACTTGACCTGGGCTCCGATTCCGATCCGCTCCTTCCAGACCGGATGTCCGTAGGCGACGCCGACCTCCTGCACTGCCAGGCCTCGCACGAAGGCGCCCGACTGGTTGTCGGCGAAGCTGTTGCTCGTGCCGCCCACGGTGGCCTGGGCGATGTCCAGGATGTTCTGGGCGATCCCGCCGTCGCGGACGTCGATGCCCTGCTGCTCGGCCTGGAAGACGAGCTCCTCGGCCTGGAGTCCCGGGTTGGTCGCGAGTGCGTCGCTGAAGAGCGTATCGAGCTGCGCGACGAGCCCGGGAGCCTCGCCGGGCGCATAACGGTCCATGGCCGTGGCGGGATCGATCAGGGCGTCGACCGCCGCCCCTCCCGCGAGGTTCGAGAAGGAGAGATTCACGCGATCGAAGACCGGGTCGGCACCGAAATGACCGATCCCGACGCCGCTCAGCGCGACGCGCTCGTAGCGGAGGAGCAGGGCGGCCTGGGCCTGTCCGACGAGTCCCTGACCGGGCTCGGCCAGCGCGGGAAGCTGCACCGCAGCCAGGTCGACGGCGGTCCCGAGCTGGTCGGCGTCGAGTGGATTGCCGTTGTCGAGGTCATCGAGGAGCTGGTCGAAGGCGCCGCTCTGGAGATCGTCGAGAAAGCCCGCGACCCGGTCGACATCGGCGATCACCGAGCCCTCGGCCGCGATCTGCACGCCCACCGGAAGCGCGATTCCATAGGAGGAGGTGAAGGC
>CAYXLY010000759.1:0-1518 GCA_964466005.1 uncultured Spirochaetaceae bacterium
ATGGCGGCCGGCAACCTCATTGGCGCGGCGCGGCCGATCGCCCAGGAGAGCCAGAAGCAGGTCGGACAGACCGGCATCCCCGCCTACAACGTCTCGAATGCGTGCGCGACGGGCGCGACGGCCCTCCGCGTCGCCTACCTCACCGTCAAGGCAGGCGAGGCGGACATGGGTCTGGCGGTCGGCGTGGAGAAGCTGGCCGGCGCGGGTCTCCTCGCAGGCGGCGCACGCAAGGAAGACGGATCGGGCTGGCAGCGCTCGGGACGCTACGGGGCCGTCGCGCCCGTCGACGGGCGCATCGGAACCGAGACGATGCCCGGCGTCTTCGCCCAGATCGGCATGGAGTACGGCCACAAATACGGCGGAGCGAACTTCGAGCTCTTCGCACAGATCTCCGAGAAGAACCACGCCCACTCGACCCTGAATCCGCTCGCGGCCTACACGAAGAAGATGACCCTCGAGGAGATCATGGGCGACATCATGATCGCCTACCCGAACACGCGGCCGATGTGCTCGGCCAACTGCGACGGGGCGGCCGCAGCCGTCGTCGTCAGCGACTCGAAGCTGCGCACCCTGTCGGCCGAGCAGCAGAGAAGAGCGGTCAAGATCTCGGCCTCGGTGCTGACGAGCGATCCCTACGACGAGGCGTGTCAGGTGCTCCCGAACGTGAACACGCTCACGCGCATGGCCGCCCAGCAGGCCTACGAGAAGGCGGGCGTCGGGCCCGAGGATCTCGACCTGGTGGAGCTGCACGACTGCTTCGCGACGGCCGAGCTCGTCCACTACGACAACCTGATGCTCTGTCCCGAAGGCGGCGCGGTCGACTTCTTCAAGTCCGGCGCGACCTGGCGGGACGGCCGGATGCCCGTGAACGTCTCCGGCGGGCTCGAGTCGAAGGGGCATCCGATCGCCGCGACGGGGATCGCCAACATCTGGGAGGTCTGCCATCACCTCCGCGGCGAGGCCGGAGACCGCCAGATCGAAGGGGCCCGGGTCGGCCTGGCCCATGTGATCGGCCTGGGCTCGGCCTGCGGCGTGCACATCCTCGAGCGCTCCGCCGGCTGATCGGAGCCCTCCTCTCCCACCGGATTCGACCGGTCTGCTCGATCGGTCTGCCCGAGCGGTCCGCTCGGTCGGGGCCTCGTCCGGAACGATCCGGATGGGGCCTCCCCGGCGCGGCCCGAGATCAGCGCGCCGGCCGATAGCTGGGCGGCTTGCCGTCGACGAGGATGCGCTCACCGACCAGACTGCGCCCCGCCAGGTCGGGCAGGACCTCCTCCGATGCGTTCGCGACGACGCGCCGGCCGTCCGGAAGACGGGCGATCACCGGCGCGCTCCGGACCTCTCCCTCGCGGCCGTAGACGACCGTGCCCCCGACCACGGTCGCCACGCCGCTCGCCTCCTCGAGCACCTCGATCCCCGCTGCCGTGATCCTCTCCTGGACCCCCGACAGGTCGGCCGACACGTAGCCCTCCGGCGCAGGCTCGGCGCCATAGAGACCGATCGAGTGCTTGGAGAGCA
>CAYXLY010000760.1:0-1517 GCA_964466005.1 uncultured Spirochaetaceae bacterium
AACGATCCCCCGGAGAGATCGATCACGTCGGGTCTGCGCCATCTCTTCGTCCTGACGGACCTCGAAGGCGTCGCGGGCGTCACGCACTGGCGCCAGACGCGCTCGCTCGGCCCCGAGCAGGAGGAGGCGCGAGGGCTCCTCACGGGCGAGGTGAACGCCTTCGTGAAGGGGCTTCGCGACGCAGCGAGCCGTCTGTCCATCGATCCGCCACGGATCTCGATCTGGGATGGCCACGGCACGGGAGGGCTCCATCTCGAGGCCCTGCCGCCGGATACGGATCGCTATCGGCACGACGATCCAGGCGGCTTCGCCGGAGTCTTCGAGCACGGTCGGACCCGTGTCGACCCCCCGATCGACGCGCTCGCCTTCGTCGGACAGCACGCGATGGAGGGAACGGGCGGCAATCTGGCGCACACGTACTCCAGCAGGAGGGTCAAGAGGCATACCCTGAACGGGGTGGAGGTCGGGGAGTTCGAGACCCGAGCACTGCATGCCTGGGCGCTCGGAGTTCCGACCGTCTTCTTCTCGGGGGACGACGTGGCCTGTCGGGAGGCCAGAGCGCTCGTGCCTGATCTCATCGTCGTCGAGGTGAAGCGCTCTCTCGGGGTGACGGAGGCGGATTGTCTCTCCCATGAGGAGTCCTGTCTCGCCTTGAAGGCGGGAGGAGAGCGGCTTGTCGAGAGCGACCTCGACCGACTCGACCTGAGCCCACGCTTCCAGCCCGAGCCGCCATTCGTCTATCGACAGGTCAAGAAGCCCAAATGGGGGCTCGTGCCGAGGCCTCGCCGAACGCTCGAGGGGAGGGATCTGGCAGAGGTCCTGCGCCAGGTCTGACTCGCGAGAGACGGGTGGGGGCGTCACCGGAGGATCGAGACGCTCCGGGGTCCACGAGCGAAGGGGCGAACCGGTGGCTCTCGTCACAATCTCCCTCGTGCCGGGATCCGATACTCTTGCGGAACAAGCTCGGGGCATTCTTTCGTCTCCATGCGTGCAGCCGGACGAGATGTCATCCCTGAGGGTACGAACTCACTCGGGAGATTGGTGAATGCGATTTCGAAACTGGTCCTGGATGGCGATCGTCCTCCTCCTGGCCCCGGCGACGGCCTGGGCCCAGCTCTCAGCGGGCGTCTCCGCCTCCCGAACCAGCGGCGCCGCGCCGCTCTACGTCTTCTTCGACGCCACCACGGATGCGGGGACGAGCCACTCGGACCCGGATGTCGTGGAGTTCCGGGACCTGCTCTGCGAGTGGGACTTCGGAGACCCGACGGCGGGAGCGTGGTCGAACTCCGGAGCGTCGCGAAACGAGGCCGTGGGCTGCATCGCCGCGCACGTCTACGAGGCTCCCGGCGTCTACACGGCCACTCTTCGCGTCAGCGACGAAGCCGGCAACGAGAGGACGACCTCGACCGAGATCACGGTTCGCTCGGGCGGGGAGACCTGGTCCGGCGCCGAGACCGTGTGCTTCGAGAACGGAAGAGCGTCGTGTAGGGAAAGAGTGTGTCAGTACGTGTAGATCT
>CAYXLY010000761.1:0-1512 GCA_964466005.1 uncultured Spirochaetaceae bacterium
CTCGGTGCGGCCCTTGATGCGAACGGAGGGTGAGAGCGTCGTCGCGAGCTCCGCCAGATGGTGGTCGAGGAAGGCCGGACGCGCCTCCATCGAGTTCGCCATGTCGACCCGATCTCCGCCCCACGTCAGGATCTGCCCTTCGAGCATCGTCTTGATCCAGACGTACTGCGCCCGATCGAGCGGATGACGTCCCCTCAGCATGTCGGGATCGAGCGCCTCGGCGATGGCTCTCCCGGGCTCGTAGTCGTGGAGCTGCGCGGCCATCTCCGGATGAAGCAGACCGGGTACGTGGGCCGAAGCGGCCAGCCAGGGCTGCAGGCAGGCGGGCGTGAAGCCGACTCTCCCTGTGAGCGCGGGATCGTCGATCTCGTTCTCCGCGAGCATCGCGCCCTTGAAGAGCGCATTCTCGTCGTGCAGCGACTGCCCCCACTCGCGACGTTCGGCCTCGGAGAGATGCTCGAGCCCGTGCAGGAAGAGGTCGTTCCGGAAGGAGGGATAGCCTGCGAAGAGCTCGTCCGAGCCCTCTCCGGTCACCACGACCTTGTATCGCGCGTCGCGCACGTGCCGACTCATGAGGAGCTTGGCGACGGCGAGCGTGTTGTAGATGGTCCGCTCCGTATGCCAGAGCGTCTCCTCGAAATGGTCGTAGAGATGCGTCGCGTTCAGGCGCAGGACGTCCTGATCGGCGCCGACGGACTCCGCCATCTCCGTCGCGATCGGGGTCTCGTCGTACTCGGCGTTGTCGAACCCGATCGTGAAGGCCTTCACGGGGGATTGCTGTGCGGCCGAGGCGAGCCCCAGGATCGAGCAGGAGTCGATCCCACCGGAGAGGTAGCAGCCCACCGGCACGTCGGCCTCGAGCCGGAGCTGTACGGCCTCCAGCAGCTGGCTCCGGACGGCCTCCACGCTCGCCTCCTCGGAGAGGTCGGCGTGTCCGCCCAGCTCCGGGAACTCCATGTCCCAATAGCGCCGCTCGTCGACCTCGAGGCGGCCATCGCGTCGGCGAACGCGCACGGCATGCCCGGGCGCGACCTGACGGATGCCCCGAAAGGCGGTCGTACCCGGCACGATCGTCTGCATCAGCTGGTGATAGAGCCCGGCCGGATCGAAGCGCCGTGGCACCTCGGGATGCGCGAAGAGGACCTTGAGCTCCGAGCCGAAGACGAAGGTGTCCCCCACGAGCGTGTAGTAGAGCGGCTTGATGCCGAAACGGTCGCGCACCAGCGTCAGCTCGTCCTGCTCCCGGTCGTAGAGACCGAAGGCGAACTCGCCCCGGAGAGACGGCAGCATGGCGTCGATTCCGGACCGGGGGGCGAGATGGAGCACGATCTCGGAATCGCTCTTCGTCACGAAGCGCGCCCCGCGCGCGGTGAGCTCCGCGCGAATCCGCTTGTAGTCGTAGAACTCCCCGTTCTGGGCCAGCAGCCAGCGCTCGTCCTGGCTGACGAAGGGCTGGCGGGCCCGGTTCACGTCGAGGTCGATGATGGAGAGACGGGCATGACTCATGCCGAT
>CAYXLY010000762.1:0-1510 GCA_964466005.1 uncultured Spirochaetaceae bacterium
CGAGACGTGGGCGATGAAGACCGGGCGATTCGTGCTCACGGCGTCCAGGTCGTCGCGGGTCGGATGGCGCCCCTCGGCGAGCAGCGACTCGTCATAGCTTCGCCCGACGATCCAGCCGTCGGTCGCCTCGGCCTGTGCCCGAAGCGCTTCCTGGAGCGCGGCGATGTCCTCGATCGGGCCGACCGGCGGCGAGGCGAGGTTCGCGAACCCGTCGAAGAGACCGAGCTGGCTGACGTGACCGTGGCCGTCGATGAATCCCGGCAGCAGGGCGCCGTCGCCCAGATCCACGACCTTCGTGGCCGCGCCTCGGAGCCGGTCGACGTCGCGACGGGCTCCGACCGCGACGATCTTCTCGCCTCGGACGGCGAGCGCCCGGGCCTCGCTGTCGTTCTCGACGAGCGTGAGGATCGTTCCGTGGAAGATCACGTCGGCCGTCTCGGCGGGGCTGCCTGTCGAAGGAGAGTCCGCAGAGCACGCCAGGCCGAGAATCAGCGCCCCGAGCGCCCCGAGTCCCCCGAGCGGGCCGAGGCGGTCTCGAGTCCGGATCCGGCGACGATCCGATCGGGTGAAGAATCTCATGCTCGGACTCCCATGCGTCGTGCCCCCCTCTCCGTCATCCGTAGCGGACGTCGGGGTAGAGGAGGCCGATGGCGACGAAGAAGCAGCGAGAGAAGATCTCGCCGAAGATCTGCCAGGCGATCAGGATGCCGATCCAGGCGAGCATCGGCTGATTCACGAGCTGTCGATAGGCGTCTCCCCAGGCGTCCGGAAGCAGCAGCGGGAGAGCGCCCGAGCCGTCGAGTGGAGGCAGCGGGATCATGTTCAGCAGGAAGAGAAGCAGGTTCATCGAGAAGAAGAGGCTCAGGAGATAGGCCAGGGCGAAGGCGAGCCCCTCGCCACCGCCCGTCGCGGCGGTGACCTGGGTGAAGAAGACCGAGCCCGGCGGCTCCAGGGAGCCCATCGCGATTCCGACGTGGATCAGGAGGGCCGCGAGGAGGACCATCATCAGGTTCGCTCCGGGGCCCGCCAGCGCCATCCAGGCCGCGCGTCGGGGATGACGCTCCGCCCACGCCGGATCGAAGGGCGCGCTCGCGAATCCGAAGGGCCAGCCCGAGATCGAGAGGCTGATCAGCGGCAGCACCACCATGCCGAAGGGCTCGCGCCGCATGTGGGGCAGGGGATCGATCGAGACCTGCCCGCCGTGGTATGCGGTGAGGTCGCCTCCGAGCTTGGCTGCCCAGGCGTGCGAGGCCTCGTGCACGGTCACGGCGAAGACGAAGACGACATAGAGCGCCAGCGCATCGATCATCTCGTTGCCGTTCACGGAGTCGTGGACCTCTCTTCCAGACCGGCGGGGGCCGCTCCCGATCCGAGGGCCGGATCCGGCTCGGGCCCAGGAGCGGGGGGAGGATAGGGGATCCGGCCGCGCGGGGGGAACGGGGGAACGGGGGGACGGGGCAGATCGGAAGAGCGTCGTGTAGGGAAAGAGTGCGTCAGTACGTGTAGATCT
>CAYXLY010000763.1:0-1507 GCA_964466005.1 uncultured Spirochaetaceae bacterium
ATGGGACGACACGGGGGAGGCGCCTTCTCCGGCAAGGATCCCTCGAAGGTGGATCGCAGCGCCGCCTACGCGGCTCGCTATGTCGCGAAGAATCTCGTCGCCGCCGGGGCAGCGCGCCGCGCCGAGGTCCAGCTCGCCTACGCGATCGGCGTCGCCGAGCCCGTCTCGATCCGGGTCGACACCTTCGGGACGAGCTCGCTCGATCGCGACCGGCTCGAGAAGGTCGTCCGCAAGCATTTCGATCTGACCCCCCGCGGCATCGACGAGGCCCTGGACCTGCGCCGGCCGATCTATCGGGCCACGTCCTACCACGGCCACTTCGGACGCGAGAACGCGGGACTCCCCTGGGAGCGGACCGACAAGGCGGAAGCGATCCGAGGGGACCTCTAGTCGGACCGCTCGGCGGCTCGGCGACCCGGGGGATGAGTTGGTGAACCGCTGGAGTCGACGCCGCGATCCGCGGAGAAGGCCGACGGGATTCGCCCGCTCGTCCATGCATCGTCTCGGCGCGCTGGCGGCGATCGGCGCGCTCGGCCTGCTCGGGTGCATCACGGCCCGAGCCGACGGTGGGATCGAGATCCGGGTGCTCCTCTACGAGGGGCCCGGGCCGATCCGGGTCGGATCGACGGCTCCTTCGGCCCCTGCCCCCGTCCGGGTCCGGCTCGCCTCGCCCGAGACCCTCGACGTCGGCTTCGGCGTCGGGGAGTCCGATCCGCCGGGGCGCTGGACGCCGAAAGGGGCCGGTCCCTGGCGGGTGGGTCAGCGGATCGTCCGGGGTCGCGTCGTCGTCCGCGCGGACCAGGGGCGGATCCTGGTCGTCAACCACGTCGATCTCGAGCAGTACGTCGCCTCGACGGTGGGCGGCGAGATGATTCCGAGCTGGCCCCAGGCCGCCTTGCAGGCGCAGGCCGTCGCCGCGCGCACCTACGTGCTCCACGAGGCCGCCGAGCGGGAGTCGGCCCCCTGGCATGTCCGCTCGACGGCGGCCAGTCAGGTCTACCGGGGGCTCGAGACCGAGACCCCGGAGACGCACTCCGCCGCCCGCGCGACCGAGGGCGAGGTGCTGACCTATCGGGGAGAGCCCATCCTGGCGGTCTTTCACTCGACGGCGGGGGGGCGGACTGCGAGCGCGGGCGAGGTCTGGGGGGAGGATCGTCCCTATCTCCGGATCGTCGACGTCCGCGACGAGGCGGATGCACCGCATACGTATTGGCGAGCCGAGTTCGACGCGGCCGCGCTCGAGCGCGTTCTCGAGCTGGCCGGCGTGCGGGTCGGAAGGCTCGAGTCGCTCGAGGTGGTCGAGCGGACGGCCAGCGGCCGGGTCCGTCAACTCCGGGTCTCCGGCAGTGGGGGCCGCGCCGGGTTCAGCGGCAGACGGATGCGGGACCTGCTCGGGGGACTGAGCCTGCGCAGCACGCTCTTCGACATCCGTCGGACGGAGGGCGGCTTCGCTTTCGTGGGCTCCGGCCACGGCCATGGCGTGGGCATGAGTCAGTGGGGAGCCCGC
>CAYXLY010000764.1:0-1500 GCA_964466005.1 uncultured Spirochaetaceae bacterium
GCCGCCGCCGCCCGCGCCTCGAGACACTCCTCGAGAATGCCGCGGATCATGCCCTCGAGACCCAGTCGGCGACCGTCCTCCGGGCTGAAGACGTGGGCCACGCCGGCTCGGTGGAGCGCCTCGATCTCCTCCGGCGTGATCGTGCCGCCGCCGCCGCCATAGACCCGGACATGCGACAGGCCGACCTCCGCGAGACGCTCGATCAGGTAGCCGAAGAACTCGAGATGCCCGCCCTGATAGGAGGAGACCGCGATGGCATCCGCCGACTCCTCGAGCGCCACCTCGACGATCTCGTCGACCCCCCTGTCGTGACCGAGGTGGATCACCTCGGCGCCCTGGGCCTGAAGCAGCCGACGCATGATGTGGATCGCCGCGTCGTGGCCATCGAAGAGCGAGGCCGCGGTCACGATCCGGACGGGCGGACGGGTCATCTTTCTCTCCTCGAGCCCGCTGCGGGGGCCGCGTGGACCTCGGGCTCCGGGTCGGGCTTCGATCGGGGGCGACCTCCGAGCCGCTCCTCGACATGGGCTCGATAGCGGACGAGCTCCGAGCGGAGGTCGGCCAGCGCCGCCAGACGCCGATCGACGTCCTCCAGATGCTGCCCCAGGAGATCGTGCAGCCGCTCGAGCAGCGCCCGCGTCGAGCCCCCGATCGCGTAGACCGAGTTCAGCTCCCGGATCTCCGCCAGCGACAGTCCGAGCGCCTTCAGTCGCTGGATGAAGCCCAGCCGCTCGAGGGCATCGCGGCCGTAGACGCGGCGACCGCCCTCGCTGCGCCGCACGTCGGGCAGCAGACCGATCTCCTCGTAATACCGAACCGTGCGGGGAGAGAGTCCGGTCTCCCCGCAGACCTCGGCGATCGAGTACTTCATGGAGGAGAGCTTGCCTCGACTTGCCAGCTCACGTCAACTGAGAGACGAGTGGACCGTCTGCTCGAGCTCCGGCCCAGAGCCGCCTCCTGCCCCGTTCCCCTCGAGCTCACGGAGACTCTCCGTGCCGGCCGTGGGGAGCGGAGCCCCTGGACTCGCCTCCCCGCTCCGAGCGCGACTCGGCTACTCTGGACCTCCCCGATCGCGATCCCGGCCGGGGACAGACGGGATCCGGAGCGCTGGGACGTGCTCCAAGGCGCGCGGACCCGCCGCGCCGATCGAGGAGCACACCGATGATCTGGACCCTTCGCGTCGTCTCCGCCCTGATCGCCATCGCGGTGTTCGGAGTGGCCGGACTCTTCCTCGTCGCTCGATTCTCGGACGGGCCGCTCGCGATCGTCGCAGGAGGTCCCTTCTCGACGGGCGAGACCGTGCGTGAGGAGATCTCGGACTGGTCCTTCGTGCACGACCTTCGAGAGGTCGAGTTCCAGCTGCTCGATCCCGCCCGCTCCCGTACGACCTGGATCGTCGAGCACGAGGGGAGGGCCTACATCCCGAGCGGATACATGACGAGCTGGTGGGGCCGGCTCTGGAAGCATTGGCCCTACGAGGCCGAGCGCGACGGACGGATC